>DASYES010000301.1:0-3170 GCA_036498885.1 Pseudonocardia sp. | reverse complement strand
AGGTCGCGACGAGCGCCACCGCCCCGCCGAACACGATCGCGAAGGCCAGGCCGGCCACCGAGATCTGGATCGTCGGTGGCAGGGCCTCCCGGATCGCTCCCCCGACGTCCTTCCCGGACTGGATGGACGTGCCGAAGTCGCCGTGCAGGGCTGCCCACAGGCGGGTGCCGTACTGCACGATCAACGGCTGGTCGAGGCCGTAGCGGGCGCGCAGCGCGTCGAGCGCCTCGGGGGTGAGCGGCTCGCCGTCGATCCCTCCGCTGGCCATGGTGGCCACCGGGTCGCCGGGCAGCAGGTAGAGGATGACGAACGAGACCGTGAACGCCGCCCAGAGCACCCCGATCGCCAGTGCGACGCGTCTGACGAGGTAGGTGGCCATCGGGCTACGCCGACTTCCAGGCATCGTGCAGGACGACCCGCGACGACGCGTCGAACGCGACGTCGTGGGTGTTCTCCGCGACGCCGAGCACGGTGGTCAGCTCCACCACCGGCACCGCGTAGTCGCGCTGCAACAGCAGGCCCTGAGCCTGGCCGACGAGCCCGGCTCGCTCAGCCGCGTCGGGCTGCGCGGCCTGCTCGGCCAGCACCTGGTCGAGCGGCCCCGGCGGGAGCCGGTAGTAGTTGGCGCTCTGCGTGGAGTAGGAGGTGCGCAGGACGTCCGGGTCGGGGCGGGTCGTGTTTCCCCAGGTGGCCTCGAAGTCACCGCTCTGCTGCACCGGCGTCAGGTCGGAGATCGGCCGCTCCCGCAGCCGCAGGTCGATCCCGACCTTCCTCACCTGCTGCTGGATGAGTTCCAGCGCCGGTCTGTTCGTGGCCGCGTTGGCGAAGAACGTCAGCTCGATCGAGAGCGGCTGCCCTGCCTTGGCCCGGATGCCGTCCGGGCCAGGGACCCAGCCGGCCGCATCGAGGGTGGCGGCCGCCTTCGCCGCGTCGAACCCGAGCTGCGCCGACGCGTCGGCGTACGACGGCGTGCTCGACGCCAGCACACCGGTCGCAGGCTTGGTCTGGGAGGTGTAGACCGCGGCGACCACCTCCGGCCGGTCGATCGCGAGCGACAACGCGTTCCGGACGGCCGGGTCCGACACGATCGGCTTCTGCAGGTTGAAGAAGATCCCGAAGGGGATGCCGGGGTTCGCCCTGGCCAGGAGCTGAACGCCCACCGCCGCGAGCGGAGCCTCGTCCTGGGGGCCGATGCTGCTGATCGCGTCGACCTCGCCGGACTGCAGGCTCCCGGTCCGCACGCCCGACTCGGGGACGACACTGAACTCGATGCTGTCCAGATAGGCCTCGCTGGGGTGCTTCCACAGCGAGGAGCCCCAGTCGTAGCCGGCCCTCTTGGTCAGCACCGCCGACTGGTTCATGGTGTAGCTCTCGAGCACGAACGGACCCGACCCCACCACTCCCGAGCAGCGCTCGTCGTCGTTCTCGGCGACCGAGGCGGGCGAGAGGATCCCGAGGCTGACCGTCGAGGTGCCCTGCAGGAACTGCACGTTGGGGCGGCTGAAGGACACCGTGAACGTCGTCGGGCTGGTCACGGTGGTGCCCCGGTAGCTCGCCAGGTAGCTCTTCGCCAGCGGGGCACGGGCACCCAGCTGCGGCACCTTGTCGAGGTTGGCCGCCACGGCGTCGGCGTCCAGCGGGGTGCCGTCGCTGAACGTCACGCCCTCGCGCAGCGTGAACGTGTACGAGGTGGCGTCCGGGCTCGTCTGCCAGGTGGTGGCCAGCCACGGCTTGATCTCCCCGGTGACGGGATCCTGGTCGGTCAGCGAGTCGACGATCTGGCGCATCGGGTAGATCGAGTCGTTACTCGTCACCTGCTGCGGATCGACGCAGCCCTGGTCGCTGCCCACCGCGAAGCGCAGCGTGCCGCCGGGCTGCGGCGGCCCCGCGGCGGCAGGGCCGCCGGATGCCGTGCCACCGGACCCGCACGCGGCCAGCACGAGCGTCGCGACGGCGCCGAGCACGACGGACATGGCGAACCGGCGGCGGGAAGCGCGCCGGGAGATCGATGTCGTCTGGGAGGAAATGACGTCCGATGCGGACATGAAGGTGCGCCACTTTCCGCGGCAACGGCCGCGACAGTCGGGAGAGCAGAAAGGACCCGGGAGGACTCAGGCCCGACAGCAGGCGCCGGCGACGCGCAGCAGGTCGATGTGCAAGCGGTGGCGGCAACCGCTCCCGCGGTAGAACGAGCTCACGTGCCCCCCATCGACTCCGGCCAGGGCACCCGATCCGCAGGGCGAGGGGTGCTACGGCGCCGTCGAACCACGTCTCTCGGACGGATGGATACGGACGGTACGTAACGGCGCTGGGACGATCAACCCGGCAGAACGAGCCGCTCCTGTGACGTGGAGCGCTCCGGGTTCACGACCCCAGCCGGGGAGCCGCGCTCTCAGCCGGCAACCTCGCGGTCGAGCACGTCGGCGACCCGTCCGGCCCAGCGCTCGTGCGCGGACTGGCGGGTGACACCGGCGGCGTGTGCGATCTCCTCCCAGGTGGCGCCGTGGCGCCGCAACCCGATCAGCACGGGCAGCGTGTCCATCCCCGCCCCGAGCCCGATGCGCAGCTGCAGCAGTTGCCAGGCGCGCTCGCGCCGCAGGGGGATGTCGGTGCCCTCCTCCGCATGCCACTCCACGCTGCCGGGCAGGGGTGGCTCGCCGAGGAGGGCGTCGGCCTGCCGGCCCGCCTCGGTGACCGCCGCGACCTGCACCGCGCGTGCCGCCGCCGTGACGTCGACGGTGAGGGCGACGGCCACCGGATCGTCCGCATCGAGATCGACCATCCTGTCAGGATGTCCCTGACACCGAATGCCGTCAACCACCCGGGCGTTGCGTTGGCCTCGACCGCGATCCTTGGTGTACCAATGGGCTATGAGCGCGCCGCCCAGCGAGACCGACAAACAACGGCGGCTGCGCGCGCATCTCGGCGAGCTGATCGCCGCCATGGCGCCAGGTGAACCACTCCCGGCCGAGCGCGACCTGGCGCGCGACCTGGGCGTCGCCCGGATGACGCTGCGCCGCGCGGTCGACGGAATGGTCGCTGATGCACTTCTGGTGCGCCGGCAGGGGGCGGGCACGTTCGTCGCTCCGGCGAAGGTGGCACACCGCCTCTCGGCCAACTCGTTCTCCGCCGACATGCGCGCCCGGGGCCTGCGCCCGGGCAGCCGCACG
>DASYES010000300.1:0-9293 GCA_036498885.1 Pseudonocardia sp. | reverse complement strand
CAGTGTGCGGGTGACGGCGGGCGCGAGCAGTGCCTCTCCGCCGTGCACGACCCGGATCGCCTGTACCAGATCCGCGGGCTCGCTGTCCTTCACGAGAAAGCCGCTGGCGCCGAAACGGATCGCGTCGAACACGTAGGAGTCGTCGGTGAAGGTGGTCAGCACGATCACCTTGGTGGCGCCGAGCACCGGGTCGGCGGTGATCTCCCGGGTGGCGGTCAGGCCGTCGTGGACGGGCATCCGGATGTCCATCAGCACGATGTCGGGACGCAGCTTGCGCGCCTGCGCGGCGGCCACGGCGCCGTCCTCTGCTTCGCCGACCACCTCGATGTCGCGTTGCGCGTCCAGCAACGCGCGGAAGCCCGAACGCACCAGCGCCTGGTCGTCGGCCAGCAGCACCCTGATCATCGTCCCACCCCTATGTCCTGCCCCGCCGGCACCGGCAGGTGCGCCCGCACCCGGAACCCACCCTCCGGGCGGGGCCCGATCTCGCTCGACCCGCCGAGCGCCTGCGCACGCTCCCGCATCCCGGCCACTCCGTTGCCGCCGCCGTCCTCGCCCGCCCGCACCTGGCCGGACCCGTCGTCCTCGACCTGCACGGTCAGCCCGTCGGCGGCGTAGCGCAGCAGCACGGTCGCGGTGGCCGGGCCGGCATGGCGGCGGGTGTTGGTCAGCGCTTCCTGCACGATCCGGTAGGCGGCGCGGTCCACTGCGGGCGAAAGATCGACCACGTCGCCCTCCACCCGCATCTCCACGGGCAGGCCGGCGCTCCGGACGTCGGCCACCAGCGCGTCGAGATCAGCGATCCCCGGCACCGGGTGGTGCGGGGGTTCGGTGTCGACACCGCGGAGCACGCCGAGGGTCGCCCGCATCTCGCGCAGCAGGTCGCGGCTGGACTGCTTGATCGCCGTCAACGCCGAGCGGGCCTGCTCAGGGTCGTCGTCCATCAGGTAGAGGGCGACCCCGGCCTGCACGTTGATCAGCGACACGTGGTGGCCGAGCACGTCGTGAAGTTCCTGCGCGATGCGCAGCCGCTCGTCACTGCGCCTGCGCAATGCGGCCTGCTCCTGGGCCGCCGCTGCCTGCACGAGCCGTTCCCGCCGGGCCCGCCACCCCTCGCAGGCTGCGATCACCGCGGCCAGCACCGCGACCCATGCCGCCGCGCCGGCGAGCGGGAGCGCACCCGGGTTGCGCAACATGTGCACCGCGACGAGGACCAGCACCGCCGCTGCGGTCGTCAGGTAGGCCACCCACCTCTGCCCGGCGAGCACCGCAGAGCAGAGGGCCACCAGCGGGGCCAGGAACACCGGGCCGAAGGGGAAACCGGCGGCCAGGTACGCGGTGACCACCACGACGGTCACGATCAGCACCGCGGACGGGAACCGCCTGCGGGCCACGAGCGCCACCGGACCGGCCGCCAGCAGCGCGCCGCCGAGCGCGTCGAGCGGGCGGGCGGTGGGCTGGTCCAGCGCGGCGAACCGGGTGCCGATGAGGGTGATCACCAGGATCAGCGCGGCGGAGGCCGGCGCCCACGCCGTGGCGGACCAGTGCCACTGCCTCGACGAGAACGACACCGGGCAAACGTAGCCATTCGGCCCGACCTCGGCGTCCTTCGTCGAGACGACGCCCGTGTACTCCCTCTGCGGTACCGGAGCTCACAGCTCGGGGCGCGCCACGGTTCGGGTCAGCGTCGTTGGTGCGCGCATGCAGAAGCGCTCCGCGAGCAGCTCCGCGATCTCGTAGCTCGGGCCCTCCGGACCAGGAGGTGAGCACTGTGCTCGGGCTGTCGGTCCCCGCCGCGCGGGCGTACGCCGGTGGCCACCCCGCCTCGATCGTGACGACGTGGGCGAAGGTCTGCCGACGGACCCGCCTGCGCACGCCGGCCCACGGAGGCATCGTGCGGATCCGGACGCCCGTAGTCGTCCCGTCCTGATCGTCGATGCGGCTGCATCCCAGGGAGTAGTCGGGCCGCCCGCGCGTACTCCCGTCGGGCCGCCGCCCATGCCGACGGGGCGTGCCAACCAAAGTTGCGCGAGTCGCCCAATTCCAGCGCGCGAGTCGCCCTTTCCCGGTGCGCGAGCCGCCCCTTTTCAGCGCGCGAGCCGCCCGGCCTGTGCGTGCCTCGCCCAATTCAGTGAGCGAACTGATCCGCCGGGCCGGATGGGTCGCCCGATCCCCCGTGCAACACGCGGCCCCGGGCCCGGCGACTCGCGTGGCGGAATGGGGCGACTCGCGGGCTGGGAACGGGCGACTCGCGGGGTGGCTACTTGGTTCGGTCCGTGGCGATCTCGTCCTGGATCCAGCTCTGGAGAACGTCGGAACGGGCCGTGGTCTCCTCTGACTCGTGCGGACAGGCAGGTCCGCCGATCTCGGTGGCGACCAGGTCGTACGACCCGCCCTTGCCCTCGGTGAAGTAGGGCGCGCCGGAGTCGTAGGAGCACGCGGTCGTCAACGAGCTGGGGCTGCTCCCCGTCACGAACACCTCGGTGCCGGACACCCGGGACACGGTGAACACGCCGGTCTGCTTGTAGTCGGGCCGGCTCGTCACGTCTCCGTCGGCGTCCGTCGCTCCCCACCCGACCAGCCGGACGACGTCGCCGGGGGCCGGTTCGCTCCCGCTGATCTGGAGCGGCTCCACCCCCTGTACCCGCTTCGCGAGCCGGGCGAGCGCGACGTCGGCGTGCTCGCCCTGCACGACGTCGACCACGTCGAGCGTAATTCCGTCATCGCCCGACAAGGTGTCCTGCCCCACCGTGGCGGTGACGCGGTAGCGGGGTGGTCCGCTGACGCGGTTGCGATCACCGTCGTGGAAGCAGTGGCCCGCCGTGAGGATCCACTGTGGAGCGATCAAGGCCCCCGAACAGGCGCTGGCGTACGACGTGCCGTTGGACTCCACGATCTTCGGCATCGACAGCGAGACCGAGAACGGGTACGCCCCGGCCGGCACCTCCTCCCCGTGGGCGATGGCGTGCGCGGGACCGGCCATGGTCACCGCGCCGACAGCCGACGCGAGCAGTGCCAGTCCGATGGTGCGCGCAGTGGAGGCAGGCGAGCTCAACCACATGATCGTTCCTCACGTTTCGCCGGGACGGGGAGCAGGTCAATGGTTCAGGGAGGCGAGCCGCGGACCTAGACGGTGGTTGCAACGTCGTTCGTGAGGCCCAGAAGTGCCTTGCCGTAGACCTCGTAGCTGATGCCGGGCAGCAGCGACGCGTGTCGCGCCGCGACGTTCGCGTCCTGCCAGATCCGCTGCAGCGCGCTGGTGTCGGCCAAGCCGGCGGAGCCGTGCACGTTGAGCAGGATGTTGATCGCCTCGACCACCTGGCCGGCCGCCAGGCTCGCGTCCGCTCTCATCCGCGCCCGCGCCGGGAACTCGGGCCGCCGCCGATGGGCGGCGTATTCCTCGATGTCGTCGGCCGCTCGTCGCGCATGCAGGTGTGCGGTGTCGATCCGCAGCGCGGCTTCGGCGAACTGCATCTGGAACCCGGCGGAGTCGGCCTGCCGGATGAACACGGTGCCGACCATTCCCTTCGTGCCCGCGGCGTCGCGCACGTGGTCGAGCGCCGCACGCCCCGTCCCCAGAACAGGGCCGAGGAGCACCATCCTGAGCGTCGGGTACCAGGCCGAGCGATAGGGCACCTCGTCCTCGTACTCGGTGGGGTAGTCGCCCGCAGCCAAGCTCGCCCGCGACAGCACACGATGCGCCGGCACGAACACGCCCTCCGCGGTGACCGTGTTGCTCCCCGTGGCCCGCATCCCGGCCATGAACCACGTGTCGGAAACCGCGTAGTCATTCGCGGGGACGAGGGCGATCCGGCCATCGACGACCTCGCCGCTCTCGTCGACGAGGTCGAACCCCAGCAGCGCCCACCGCGCGTGGAGCGAGCCGGAGACGTAGGACCAGCGCCCGGACAGCCGCACCCCGCCCGCCGCGGCGACATGCCGGCCGGCGCGACGGAGCCGCAAACCCGCGCGTCCGGGTCGGCCCCGAACACCTCGTCCTGGGTGCGGCCGGGACACAGGGCCACGATCCAGTTGCAGATGTTGGTCAGTGACACCACCCAGCCCGCTGCGCCGTCGCCGTGCGCCACCGCCGGAGCCACCTCGAGCACGGTACGGATGCCGGCCTCGTGGCCCCCGTACCGCTCAGGCAGCGTCACCTTGAACAGGCCGGCTTCCGCGAGAGCGCTGATGCCGGTATCGGTGATCCGGCGATCGGCCGCCCCCTGTGCAGCGTTGCTCGAAAGCAGCGGCCGGAGCGCTTCCGCGCAGGACACGAGTCCGGAACGGTCACTCATCGGCGACTCCACTGCTTCCGGCACACCATATCAATCGAGCCCATCCCTCACAAAATCGTCGCGTGCCGATCTCCATCAGCAGGCTAACAGGAGATCGGTCGCGCAATTCTTCCACCTATTGTCGCAATGCGCCGGGGCCGCAATGGAATGGACAATTCACACCGTGGCGAACGCCGCGGGCGTGTCGACCCCCCTCCGCGGTACCTCACACAGTGGCGGACGCAGACCGCCCGACGGTCGCCGAGGCGGGCGAGCGCGCAACGACAACCCGGCGATGCCCGCGGCAGGGAGAGGCGACTCGCGCGGTCACGACGGGCGACTCGCGGGGACGGGCGACTCGCGCCGTCACGACGGGCGACTCGCGGGGACGGGACGGGCGACTCGCGCGGTCACGACGGGCGACTCGCGCGGACGGGTTCCCGTGAGGTCCGCCACGCGGAGTACTCGTCGGTTTACCCGCCGCCCTGCTGTTGGTAACTTCTGCAGTTGCTAAGGTCTGCAATCGATTCGGGCGTGCAATCCTGACGACTCGGCACGTAACGAGGGCGGGCAGGAGGACAGGTGGGCAACGATTGCGCTCAGGGTGTGGCGCGGTGCGCGGATGGCTCGGATATCGGGTGGCCGCGATGAGCCGACCGCTGTATCAGCTGAAAGCCGAGTTCTTCAAGACGCTGGGGCATCCGGTGCGGATCCGGGTGTTGGAGCTGCTCAGCATCCGCGAGCACGCAGTGTCCGAGCTACTGGCGGCGATCGAGATCGAGCCGGCCAACCTGTCGCAGCAGCTGGCTGTGCTGCGTCGAGCGGGACTCGTCAAAGCCCGCAAGGAAGGGTCGGCGGTGCACTACTCGGTCACCAGCCCTGAGGTCTCGGAGCTGATGGCGGTCGCCCGGTCGATCTTGACCGGTGTGCTGTCAGGGCAGATCGAGTTACTGGAGGACCTGCGCACCTCCTGACCACTTGCAGCCGCCGAGATCACGACAACGCAGGCAGCGCCGCCCGCACCCCACTGCAGGGTCGGTGTCGACCTGCGGTTACCCCGTCATGTCCGTCCCCGTCCCTGGCGGGGTGATCGCTCCACGAAGATAGGAATGTTGTGCTGAGCCTGTGGCGCAAGATCCGGCGCACCGGCCGGGTGGCCGAACCCGCACCCCTGGCCCCGGCCATGGCCCGCGCGGCGGCCGAGATGGGGCTGGGCGGTTCCGTTCAGGTCCGTCACGTCGATGCCGGATCGTGCAATGGGTGTGAGGTGGAGATCGGGTCGGCGTTCGGTCCGGTGTATGACGCCGAACGGCACGGGGCCCGGTTGGTGGCCTCGCCGCGGCACGCCGACGCGCTGCTCGTCACAGGGGTGGTGACGCGGAACATGACCGAGCCGCTGCGCCGGACCTACGACGCCGTGCCGGAGCCGTGCCTGGTCGTCGCGGTGGGGGATTGTGCGCGCAACTGCGGGGTGTTCGCGGGCGCGTACGGCGTGGCAGGTGCGGTCGGTGATGTCGTACCGACGGACCTCGAAGTGCCCGGCTGCCCACCGCGGCCGGAGGCGATCGTCGAAGCACTGCGGACCCTGACCGGCCGATGAACCTCGTCGCGTTGGCCCTGATGGGCGCGACCGCCCTCGGCGTGATCGGCGTCATGGCGGCGTTGGTGGTCGGACGCGGTGCACGGCCCGTCGTGGTCGGAGCGCTCACCGCCGCGGGCGGGGTGTTCGGGACCGTTGCGGGAATCGCTGCGATGCTCGGACAGGCGTGGTCGGCGAATCTTCCGGGGCTGCTCCCGCTGTCGGGCGTGGTCATCTCGGTGGACGCGCTGGGCGGGTTGTTCCTGGCCGTGAGCGGGGCAGTCGCCACGACGGCGGCGGTGTACGGCATTGGGTACTCCCGCCACGGTCTGGACGGGCGGGGAGTCCAGGCCATATTCCCGGTGTTCGTCCTGTCGCTGCTGCTGGTGCCCGTGGCCGGAAGCATCAGCACTCTGCTGGTGAGCTGGGAGCTGATGGCGCTGACGTCGCTCCTGCTGGTGCTCGCCGAGCACCGACGCCGCGCCGAGGTGGCGTCCGCCGGGCGGTGGTACGCGGTGATGACCCACCTGGGGTTCGTCGCGATCGTGATCGGCCTGCTGGTGCTGGCCGCCCCCGCCGCCGGCGACTCCTATCCGGCGGTGCGCGCGGCCGCGGACACGCTGTCACCGACGGTGGCCGGGCTGGTGCTGGTCCTGTGCCTGGTCGGGTTCGGCTCGAAGGCCGGGATCGTGCCGCTGCATGCCTGGTTGCCGCGCGCGCACCCGGAGGCCCCCAGCCACGTCTCGGCGCTGATGTCGGCGGCGATGGTCAACATGGGTGTCTACGGGATCGTCCGGGTCGGATTCGACCTGATGCACGGCGGCACACGCTGGTGGTGGCTGCTGGTGCTTGCGCTGGGCGCGATGTCGGCGATGTACGGGATCCTGCAAGCAGTGATCAGCACCGACCTCAAAAGGCTGCTGGGCTACTCGACCACCGAGAACATGGGTCTCGTTCTGGTCGGGATCGGGGCGAGCGGGCTCTTCGCCTCCAGCGGGCGCCCCGTGCTGGCCGCGCTCGCTGCGACCGCCGCGTTGTTGCACGTGATAGGGCATGCCGCGTTCAAGACGCTGCTGTTCCTCGCGGCGGGGTCGGTGCTGCACGCGACCGGCACCCGCGATCTCGACGCCCTCGGTGGGCTGCGCGCGGTGATGCCGATGACGACGGCGGCGTTCGGGTTGGGCGCGCTGGCCGCGTCCGCGCTGCCGCCGGGCACCGCGTTCATCAGCGAGTGGGTGTTGCTCCAGGCCCTGATCCACGGCCTCCCCTCACCGGGGGTTGCAACGTCGATCGTGCTGCCGATCGCGGTCGCAGCGGTGGCGCTCACCGCCGGTCTGTCGGTGGCGACGTTCGTCAAGGCGTTCGGAGTGGGGTTCCTCGCACGACCCCGGAGCGACGCCGCCGCGCAGGCGCGCGAGAGCCCGCCCACCATGCTGGCCGGGATGGCGCTGGCCGGGATGGCGTCCGTCGGGTTCGCGATCGTGCCCACCCTGGTGCTGCCGGTGCTGGGCCGGGTGGCAGGCGATCTGGTCGGGACGGGTTCGCCCGTGGCCGGTGCGGTCACCGTCGAGCTGGTCGGGATAGCCGGATCGCTCTCTCCGGTGCTCCTCGCCGCTGCGTTGCTGGCCGCAACCGTGCTGGTCGTGGCGGTACCGCGGGTGCTGGTCGCGCGCCGGGCGCGGCGGGCGGCGCGGCTGTGGGACTGCGGCGCCGGCCCGCTGAGCGCGCGGATGGAGTACACCGCGACATCGTTCGCCGAGCCGCTCCAGCGGGTGTTCGACAACGTGTTGCAGCCGGTGCAGGACGTGGACATCACCCACGTTCAGGAGTCCCGGTATCTGGTGGCGGCCGTGGAGTACCGCCGCCGGGTGCCCGACCGGGTGGAGCGGCGGCTCTACGAGCCGGTGCTGGCGGCCGCTGCGGCATGGGGATGCGTCGGGCGAAGGTTGGCGACCGGCAGCGTGCACCGTTACCTCGGCTACGGCTTCTACACCGTGTGCGCGCTGCTCGTGCTGCTGCTGGTCACCCGGTGACCGCCCTCGGGACGCTCGGCGGTGCACTGCAAGCGGTGGTGATCGTCGTCGGGTCCCCGCTGCTGCTGGGTCTGATGCGCCAGATCCGGGCCCGACTGGAGGGCCGCGCAGGCGCGGGTGTCGCCCAGCCGTGGCGGGACTTGCGCAAGCTACTGCGCAAGCAGCCGATCGCGCCGCGGGGCACGAGCGAGATGTTCCGGATCGCCCCGGTGCTGCTGGTGGCCATGACGCTGGTGGTCGCAGTCGTCGCCCCGTTCATCACCACGGCGTCCGCGCTACCGCCGGTCGCCGACCTGTTCGTCGTGGTGGCCTTGCTCGCGCACGGCACGGTCGTGCTGGCCCTGGCCGGCATCGACACCGGCACCGCGTTCGGTGGGATGGGCGCCAGCCGGGAGACCACGATCCTCGCCCTGGTCGAACCGACAGCGTTGGTGGCCATCTTCGCGCTGTCGGTGCGGGTCGGCTCCACGAACCTCTCCGCGATCGTGGGCTCGACGCTGCAGGACCCGCAACGGGTGATCTCCCCGGCCAGCCTGCTCGCTGCCGTCGCGTTGGTCGTGGTCATCGTTGCGGAGACCGGGCGGCTGCCGGTGGACAACCCGTCCACGCACCTGGAGCTGACGATGGTGCACGAGGCGATGGTGCTGGAGTACGCCGGTCCGGACCTCGCGCTGATCGAGCTGGGCTCGGCGATGCGGCTGTCGGTGTACCTGGGTTTGCTGGCCAACCTGTTCCTGCCCTGGGGGATCGCCACCGAGCCCGGGCTGCTCGCCCTGTTCGTCGGGGTTTCCGCGCTCGTCGTCAAGGTGGCGCTCCTCGGCGCGGCGCTGGCGTTCGCCGAGGTGTTCTTGGCCAAGGTGCGCCTGTTCCGGGTGCCCGAGCTGCTGGCGGGGTCGTTCCTGCTCGCGCTGCTCGCCGTCACCTCCTCCTACTTCCTGGCATGAGAGGACTCATGTGACCGGGGCGCTGTATGTTCAGCTGCTCAACCTCACCGTCGGCGCGCTGCTGCTCACCGCGGTGTTGGTGCTGTGGCGCCGTGAGCTGTCGGTGATCATCCGCGTGTTCGCCCTGCAGGGGGTGGCGCTGGCCGGGCTGGTCGCCGTGCTGGCCGCGCACGAGGGCTCGATCGAGCTGGCCGCGGTCGCCGTCGGGCTGCTCGTGCTGCGCGCCTGCGTGCTGCCCTTCGTCCTGCGCCGGGCGCTGGCCGGGGCGGGGGCTCGGGTCGGGGCCGGGGAGGAGCGCCGGGAGACCCGGCCGCTGGTCAATGTCGCCGCGTCGCTGCTCGCCGCCGCCGTGCTGACGCTGCTGGCGCTGGCCGTCTCGCAGCCGCTGGTCGAGCTGGCCCCCTCACCGGCGACACAGGCCGTCTCGATCGGGATCGCGGTGGTGCTGATCGGGTTCTTCGTG
>DASYES010000299.1:0-4891 GCA_036498885.1 Pseudonocardia sp. | reverse complement strand
CGAAGAGCGCGACGGCGGCGGCGAGCGTGCCGACCGTCGTCCAGAACCCGACCTCCGGCGCCCGCACCACCATCACGACGAACAGCAACATGGCGCCGGTCAGCGTCACCGTCCCGGCGACGTCGAAGCCGCCGGATATCGGCGCAGGCCGCGGCTCCCGCGGGATGACCAACACAGCTGCCACCAGGATCACCGCGGCCATCAGCACGGGCGCGAAGAACACCCACCGCCAGTCGACGGCGGTCAGCAAGCCGCCGGCGACCATGCCGAGCGAGAACCCGCCCGCCCCCGCGCCGGCGTAGACCAGGACGGCGCGATTGCGGGCGCGGCCCGCGGCGAACGTGGTGGTGATGATGGAGAGCCCCGCCGGCGCCATGAACGCCGCGGCCACCCCCGTGACGAAGCGGGCGAGGACGAGGAGCCAGACGTCGGCGGCGAGGCCTCCGAGGCCTCCGAGGCCTCCGAGGCCGGAGAAGACCACGAACACCACGAGCCAGGTGAGGAACATCCGCCGCCTGCCCACGAGGTCCGCCGCCCGGCCACCCAGCAGCACGAAGCCGCCGTAGCCGAGCACGTAGGCGGTCACCACCCACTGCAGCGAACCTGTGGACATGCCGAGATCAGCGCGGATCGACGGCAGGGCCACACCCATCATCGAGACGTCGATGCCCTCGAGGAAGATCGCGCCGCACAGCACGAGCAGAAGCCCCCAAGCGCGGCCACTCATGCGCTCGTCGAGCGCGGGTGACGCAGAAGCGGACACCGCTTTCGTCTCCTTCGGTCCGTTGCCGCACGGAAAAGCCGGTTCCTTCTTGTAACCGACCATCGTGAGTCACCATCCCGAAGCGTGGAAGAAGGCACTTCGACGGCACCGAGGCACTGCTGTGACACGGAGGCGTTCCCGGACGACGACCCGCGCCGGGACGTCCACCAGCGGGACACCCGGGAGGACTGCGAGGTCCGGCAGATCCTCGACCGCGTGGCCGACAAGTGGTCGTTGCTGGTCATCGCCCTGCTCGAGCAGCGGTCGATGCGGTTCACGGAACTGCGGCGCGCGATCGACGGCGTCAGCCAGCGGATGCTCACCGTCACCCTGCGCCAGCTCGAGCGCGACGGCCTGGTGCTCCGCACAGTGCACCCCGTGGTCCCGCCGCGCGTGGACTACGAGCTCACACCCCTCGGCGCAACGCTGCACGAGACGATCCGGGCGCTCGTCACCTGGACCGAGGCGCACCAGAACGAGATCGCTGCCGCCCGGGCGGCCTACGAGGCGCGGGCACAGGAACGCGCCGGGGCGATGGGAACCGTGTGAATGGCCGGGACCTGCGCACGGTGAAGCCGCGTGACCAGTCAGTCCAGGCAGAACTCGTTGCCCTCGGGGTCGGTCATCACGATGAAGCCGGCGCTCATCGGGGGAGCGGGTTCGTAGCGACGTACCCGTGTCGCTCCTAGTTCGACGAGTCGGTCGCACTCGGCCTCCAGCGCCGCCATCCGCTCGTCACCCTGCAGTCCGGGAGCCGCACGGACGTCGAGGTGGACGCGGTTCTTGGCGACCTTGTCCTCCGGCACCTGCTGGAAGAACAGCCGCGGGCCGTGCCCGTCCGGGTCCTCGATGGCCGACCTCGCGTTGCGCTGCTCCTCCGGTACGCCGACCCGCGCGAGGAACTCCTCCCACGCGACGAGCGGGTCGGCGTCCTCGGGCAGGTCGACGCCGGGCGGGCCGGGGTGGACGTAGCCCAAGGCCTCGCGCCAGAAGGACGACAGCGCCCTCGGGTCGTGGGCGTCGAAAGTGACCTGGATGTGGCGGCTCATCGGGTTGCTCCTTCGTCCGAATACTTGGAGCGACCCTGGCACCCCGAGCGGACAGAATCGGTCCGCATCTCTGGCACGGTAAGCGACATGGGCGTGGCAAGCGGTCACGAGCGGCGTACGACGGAGCGGGTGCTCACCCTGCTCGGGCTGCTGCAGCAGCGCCAGGTCTGGACCGGCCCCGAGCTCGCCGACCGGCTCGGGGTCACGCCGCGCACGGTACGGCGTGACGTCGAGCGGCTGCGCACGCTCGGCTACCCGGTGCAGGCCAGCCAGGGTGTCGGCGGTGGCTACCAGCTCGGCCCTGGGCAGGAGCTGCCGCCGCTGCTCCTCGACGACGAGGAGGCGATCGCCACCGCGGTCTCGCTGCTCGCCGGCGCGGGTGGCGCGGTCGCCGGCGCCGGCGCCGCCGCACTCCGGGCGCTGGCCAAGCTCGACCGTGTACTGCCCACCCGGCTACGACACGAGGTGCGCGCGCTCTCCGGCTCGGTGGAGTCCTTCGGCGGAGGCCGCACGCCGGTCGACCGCGCGGCGCTCATGACGTTGGCCAGGGCCTGCCGCGACGAGGTCGAGGCAGGCTTCGACTACCCGTCAGGGAGCGGGGTGCGACGGCGGCGCGTCGAGCCCTACCGCCTGGTCACCTCCGACCGGCGCTGGTACCTCCTCGCCTACGACCTCGATCGCGACGACTGGCGCAGCTTCCGCGTCGACCGGATGACCGAGGTGTCCGCACGGACCTGGCGGTTCCGCCCGCGCGCGGCGCCCGACGCTGCGACGCACGTGCAGGAGGGGGTGGCCGGCCGGGTCTACCGGTACCGGGCGCGCTTCCTCGTGCATGCGTCGGCCGACACGGTGCGTGCGCAGATTCCGGCATCGGCGGCCGTCGTACGAGGGCGAGGGGGCGAGCTCTGCGAGGTGCTCAGTGGCGCCGACAGCCTCGACTTCGTGCTCATGCACGTGGTCCTGCTGGGGCACGACTTCGAGGTACTCGACCCTCCGGAGCTCGGGAGGCGCTGTCGCGCGCTGGCGGAGAGACTGCTGTCGGCCGGTGCAACGATCTCACCGGTTCCGGACGTGGGGGAGTCATGAGCCGCGACCACGCCGGCGCCGAGAGCACTTCCGCTGCTCCGGGCAACCCAACCGCTCCAGCGCCACCCAACGGCCGGAGTGAGATCAACCAGTCACATCGAGATCATTCGACGAACTCGTAAATCGCCGGCGCTAGCCTCTGCGCATGGACGTGCAGGTGGTCGACCACCCATTGGCCAAAACCCGGCTCTCCGAGCTGCGCGACGCGCGCACGGACAACCCGACGTTCCGGGCGGCGCTGCGCGACCTCACCCTGATGCTGATCTACGAGGCCACCCGTGATGCGCCGCTGGCCTCCGCTCCGTTGCACACGCCCGTCGCCCGCACCGTCGGCTACCGGCTGGTGAACCCGCCGCTGCTGGTGCCCGTGCTGCGCGCCGGGCTCGGCATGGCCGACGCGGCGTTCGAACTGATGCCGGAGGCCCAGATGGGCTTCGTCGGGCTCGCCCGTGACGAGGAGACCCACCGGCCCGTCCCGTACATGGAGTCGTTGCCGGAGACGCTGGAAGGGCGCCCGGTGTTCGTGCTCGACCCGATGCTCGCCACCGGCGGGTCGATGGCGCACACGATCCGGCTCCTCACCGAGCGCGGCGCCACCGACGTCACCTCGATCTGTGTGCTGGCCGCTCCCGAGGGCATCGAGCTCCTGCGGGGCAGCGGGCTCCCGGTGCGGGTGATCACCGCCAGCATCGACGAACGGCTGAACGACTCGGCGTTCATCGTCCCGGGCCTTGGCGACGCCGGGGACCGGCAGTTCGGCGCCGTCTGACGTCGCCGCCGGTGCATCCGCGCCCCGGCCCGCCGTCTGCCCGTGGCACGAGCGGCACGTTGGTCCGATAGGTCTGGACGGATGAGCCGCTCGTTCAGAGTTGGTGCGGTTGGGTCGGGGCCCAGCCTGCTGTGACGCACCGCAGCACGTCCTCGAAGCGGGTCTCGGCGCCTGGCGGGAGCAGACCGCGCAGCTGCAGCGACACCCACCCGTGCACGGTGGCCCAGAGCGCGAGCGACGCGGTGGACGGGTCGATGTCGGGCCGCAGCGCGTCGTCCTTGATGGCCCGCTCCACGAACTCGCGCAACGGAGCGAGTGCGGCGTCGCTCGCGAGACCAGGAGTGTCCCGGTCGAACACCACCTCGAAGAGGTGGGGCTGCGCGAGCGCTCCACGCCGGTAGGCCAGCGCGAGCTGGACCAGGTCGTCGAGGCTGTCGCCGCCCGGCGTCACGGCGAGGTGCGCGCGGAACTGCCGTAGCGCCTCGTCGAACAGCGCCGTCAGCAGGCCGGCCTTCCCGCCGAACAGCGAGTAGACGGCGGTGGTGGACGTGTCGCACTCGGCGGCGAGAGAACGAAGACGGAGCGCGGGAACGCCATCGGCGCAGACCCGCTCGAGCGCGCAGCCGAGAAGGCGGCTCCGCAGCGCATCGTCGTGGACCTTGGGCCGGGCCATCGGCGCAGGCTAGTACGAACCGCCCGGACGGCGTCAGGCGTCCAGTAGCTGGAGGACCTCCGCGCGCAGAGCGTCGAGACGGGCCTGCGCCGCGGACGTTGCGGCGTCAAGTCCCGGGTCGCCCGCCACCGGCTCGACGACCTCCAGGTACGCCTTCAGCTTCGGTTCCGTGCCGGACGGGCGGATCACCAGGCGCTCGCCCGGGCGCCGGAGAACGAGGACGTCGGGTCCGGGCCGCTCGGCCGTCCAGCCGGCGGGCGGGGCCGACCGCAGCCGCTCGACCATGGCGTCGCGCTCCGCCGGTTCCAGGCGCACCGACAGCCCTTCCGTGCGGTGCACCCCGTGGGCGACGGCCAGCCCGTCGAGCCGGTCGGGAAGGCCCTGGCCCGCAGCCTTCAGGCCCGCTGCCAGGTCGCATGCGAGAACGGCGGCCGCGATGCCGTCCTTGTCGCGCACGGCGTCCGGGTCGACGCAGTAGCCGAGGGCCTCCTCGTAGCCGTAGACGAGCCCCGGCCCGCCGCGGACGATCCACTTGAAGCCGGTGAGCGTCT
>DASYES010000298.1:0-2549 GCA_036498885.1 Pseudonocardia sp. | reverse complement strand
CAGCACGGCACTGCCCGCTCAGGCCGGCCGCACGGCGAGCCGGACCGGGCACACGATCGTCGACAGCGACATCCACCCGCACGCGCCTGCCCCGGACATCCGCGCGCGGCTCGCGCAGCGACACCGGGACCGGTGGGACATGTTCGCCAGCCGCGTGCCCGGGCCGCCCGAGATCTACCCGCGCGTCCGCAACTCCGGCTTCCGGCTCGACTCGTGGCCCGAGGGCGGCTTCCCGGGCAGCGACCTGCAGATGGTGCGCGACCAACTGCTCGACGAGTACGAGGTGGACCACGGGATCCTGATCCCGCTCCAGGGACACAGCTGGGGCGTGGAGGAGCCCGAGTACGCGGCGGCGCTGTGCCACGCGCTCAACGACTGGCAGGCCGACGAGTGGCTCTCCGCCGAGCCGCGCCTGCGCAGCTCGATCGCGATCCCGCACGAGGCCCCCGACCTCGCCGCCGAGGAGATCCGGCTGCGTGCGGGCGACCCGCGGTTCGTCCAGGTGTTGTTGTCGACCGGCGGGGAGCACGGGTTCGGGCGCAGGCACTACTGGCCGATCTACGAAGCGGCCGCGGAGGCCGGGCTGCCGATCGCGGCGCACACCGGTGGCCTGGAGCAGCACCGCGGCGCGGGCTGGCCGTCGTTCTACCTCGAGGAGCACGTGTGGAACGGCAACACGATGGCCTCGCTGATCATGAGCCTGCTCTGTGAAGGGGTGTTCGAACGGTTCCCGTCCCTGCAGGTGGCCTGCATCGAAGGCGGGATCGCCTGGGCCGGGCCGCTGATGTGGTCTCTCGACGACGCCTGGACACAGCTGCGTGCGGACGTGCCGCACCTGCGCAGACCGCCGTCGGAGTACATCCGCGAGCACTTCTGGTTCACCACCCAGCCCATCGAGGAACCGGACGACCCCACGCACCTGGAGATCGCGCTGGCCCACATCGGGATGGACGACCGGATCATGTTCGCGTCCGACTACCCGCACTGGGACTTCGACTCGCCGCGGCAGGCCCCGCGGCTGTTCCCGGCGGCGTTGCGCCGTTCGATCATGGGGTCCAACGCCTGCCGGCTCTACGGCCTGCCCGAGCGGGAGCACGAGGAGTCGCGATGACCGCCGCACCCGCCACAACGAGCACCGTCGACACCGATGTGCACTGCGCACCCGCCACGCTCGGCGATCTCCTGCCCTATCTGGAGCCGTACTGGCGCACGTACATCCAGGACGGCGGGGTCTTCCTCTCGCCCACCCAGGGTGGCGCGTACCCGCCGAAGGCGCCCACCAGCGCGACACCTGCCGCCCGCGCAGCCGGTGCGTTCCCGGCCACCACGGTGGACCAGCTGCGCACCGGACTGCTCGACCCCGCCGGCGTGCACACCGCGCTGCTGAACTGCACCACGTCGTTCCACTGCAACCGCAACCCGTACTACGAGGCCGCGCTGACGCGGGCGATCAACGACTGGCTGATCACGGAGTGGCTCGACCGGGACGACCGGCTGCGGGCGAGCATGGTCGTGCCGACGCTCGACACCGAGGCCGCGGTGGCGGAGATCGAGCGGATCGGCGGCCATCCCGGGATCGTGCAGGTCCTGCTGCCCGTCCGCACCGACGTCCCCTGGGGGAACAAGCGCAACCACCCGATGCTGCAGGCTGCCGCGGCCCACGACCTGGTGGTCGGCCTGCACGCGTGGGGCCGGGTCGGCAACGCGCCGAACTCGACCGGGATCACGCACACCTACCTCGAGGACTACCTCGGCAACTCCCAGATCATCGTGCAGGCGCAGGTGACGAGCCTGGTCACCGAGGGCGTCTTCGCCCGGGTGCCGCGGCTGCGCGTGGTGCTGGCCGAGTGCGGATTCTCCTGGCTGCCGACACTGCTGTGGCGCTTCGACAAGGACTGGAAGGGCGTCTGGCGCGAGGTGCCGTGGCTCGACGAGCGGCCCTCCGAGGTGGTGCGCCGGCACATGCGGCTGACCACGTCCCCCGCGCACCTGCCGCGCGACCCCGGCCAGGTCCGTCAGGCACTGGACCTGATCGACGCGGGCACGATGCTCGTGTACGCCAGCGACCACCCGCACGACCACGGCGACGGCGGTGAGCGGCTGCTCGCCGCGCTGACCGACGACGAGCGGGAGCGCGTGCTCGGGGGCAACGCGAGCGACTGGTACCGGCTCGACCGGTGATCTTCGACGGCTGGGCGACAACCGACGTCACCACCCCGGCGGGGGCGAGCATCCGGGTGCGCACGGCCGGAAGCGGACCGCCGGTGCTGCTGCTGCACGGCTACCCGCAGACCTCGGCCATGTGGCATCGCGTTGCGCCGGAGCTCGCCGAGGACCACACGGTGATCGTTGCCGACCTGCGTGGCTACGGCGACAGCACCGCGCCGCCCGGCTCGGCCGACGACCCCGCGGCCTTCGGCAAGCGCGCCATGGCCGCTGATCAGCTCGCGGTGATGGCCGCGCTGGGGTTCGCCCAGTTCACCGTGGTGGGACACGACCGCGGCGCGCGCTGCGCCTACCGCCTCGCCCTCGACCACCCGGAGGCGGTG
>DASYES010000297.1:0-3865 GCA_036498885.1 Pseudonocardia sp. | reverse complement strand
AGAGTGGCTGCCTCGCCGAGCCTGCGGGGGTCGTTGTCGAGCTCGGCGAGCTCCGTGTACTCCTGCAGCAGCGCCTCGACCTCCGTCCGCACGGTGTCCGCCTCGACGTGGCCCGGCACCGTGAGGTCGGGGGCGTAGAGCCGGATCATGATGCACATCCAGAGCAGCTCGGACACCACCGTGGACGGGCGGTCGTGCCGGGCCGCGACGAGTAGGCCGTCCAGCCCGGCACGAGCGGCTGTGCGGCCTTCGGCTGCCGCGCGCTGCTGCCAGCGGAACTTGTCGGCGGCTCGGACGATGAGCTGCTCGTCGGTGATCCGGTGGGCGTCCTGCGGGCACCGGCAGCGGGGCGCGCCTGCTACGAGGACGCACTCGCTCGGGGCAGTGATCGCCGCGGACGAGCGCGATGTCACGGATCGCTCCCCTTGGAGGGCCATCGGATTGCTCGGACGAATGCCGGAGCTGGGGTTCCGGCGCGCGTGAGGCGCGAGGAGCTCCTCCGTCGCTCCGCGACCGCACGGTCTCGTCATGGTGGCACGTGATCCGCTCGAGCGGGGAGTTCGGGTTTCGGCGGTGCTGCACACTTTGCGGAGCGTGATCGAAAAACAACCGATCGTCGTAATCCGGCGGTACTCCTGGTGCGGATGAAACCGATGGTGATGATCGGCCCGAATGCTACGGCGGAGACAGGCCGACCGTCGGCACCGTCGCCTTGACCGGCAGCGCCGCGCCCGCGGCGCCGCATGGGACGATGGGGGGACCCGTACTGAATGGATCCGTGAGTGAGCTCGTTCGCCGACCAGACCTTCACGCCTCCGGAGCTGATCCGGAACTTCTGCATCATCGCCCACATCGACCATGGCAAGTCCACCCTGGCCGACCGCATGCTGCAGCTCACCGGTGTGGTCGAGGAGCGGGCCATGCGCGCCCAGTACCTCGACCGGATGGACATCGAGCGCGAGCGCGGCATCACGATCAAGGCGCAGAACGTGCGGCTGCCGTGGCGGGTGGACGGGCAGGATCATGTCCTGCACCTCATCGACACCCCTGGCCACGTCGACTTCACGTATGAGGTGAGCCGGGCGCTGGAGGCGTGCGAAGGGGCGATCCTGCTCGTCGACGCCGCACAGGGCATCGAGGCCCAGACTCTCGCCAACCTGTACCTGGCGCTGGAGAAGGACCTCACGATCATCCCGGTCCTCAACAAGATCGACCTGCCCGCCGCCGATCCCGACCGCTATGCGGCGGAGATCGCCCACATCGTGGGCTGCGAGCCCGACGACGTGCTGCGGGTGAGCGCAAAGACCGGGCTCGGCGTGCGCGAGTTGCTCGACGAGGTGGTCCGGCTGGTTCCGGCGCCGGTCGGCGACGCCGATGCCCCGGCCAGGGCGATGATCTTCGACTCGGTCTACGACACCTACCGCGGCGTCGTCACCTACATCCGCGTGGTGGACGGGAAGATCACCCCGCGCGAGCGCATCAAGATGATGTCCACCGGCACCACCCACGAGCTGCTCGAGGTGGGCATCGTCTCGCCGGAGCCCAAGCCGAGCGTCGGGCTCGGGGTCGGCGAGGTCGGCTACCTGATCACCGGTGTGAAGGACGTCCGCCAGTCGAAGGTGGGCGACACCGTCACGAGCCAGCGGGGCGGTGCCACCGAACCGCTCACCGGCTACCGCGAGCCCCGGCCGATGGTCTACTCCGGGCTCTACCCGGTGGACGGATCGGAGTACCCGGATCTGCGTGAGGCGCTGGACAAGCTGCAGCTCAACGACGCCGCGCTCACCTACGAGCCGGAGACGTCCGCCGCGCTGGGCTTCGGCTTCCGCTGCGGCTTCCTCGGACTGCTGCACCTGGAGATCACCCGTGACCGGCTGGAGCGTGAGGCCGGCCTCGACCTCATCTCCACCGCACCGAACGTGGTGTATCGGGTGATCAAGGACGACGGCACGGAGATGACGGTGACCAACCCCTCCGACTGGCCGACGGGCAAGGTCGCGCAGGTCTTCGAGCCGGTCGTCAAGGTGACGGTCCTGGCGCCGTCGGAGTTCATCGGCACGATCATGGAGCTGTGCCAGGGCAGGCGTGGCCAGCTCGGCGGGATGGACTATCTGTCGGAGAGCCGGGTCGAGCTGCGCTACACGA
The DNA here is from genome assembly GCA_036498885.1 of Pseudonocardia sp. GTDB lineage: Bacteria > Actinomycetota > Actinomycetes > Mycobacteriales > Pseudonocardiaceae > Pseudonocardia. Next base: position 1,720 of record DASYES010000297.1, on the reverse strand, counting down.
TGCCCCTCGCGGAGATCATCTTCGACTTCTTCGACGCCCTGAAGTCGCGCACGCGCGGCTACGCGAGCCTCGACTACGAGGAGGCGGGCGAGCAGGAGGCGGATCTCGTCAAGGTCGACATCATGCTCCAGGGCGAGCCCGTGGACGCGTTCTCGGCGATCCGCCACAAGGACGACGCCTACTCCTACGGCACGGCCATGACCACGAAGCTGCGCGAGCTGATCCCGCGCCAGCAGTTCGAGGTGCCGATCCAGGCGGCGATCGGGTCGCGGATCATCGCGCGGGAGAACATCCGGGCGATCCGCAAGGACGTGCTCGCCAAGTGCTACGGCGGCGACATCACCCGCAAGCGCAAGCTGCTGGAGAAGCAGAAGGAGGGCAAGAAGCGGATGAAGACGATCGGACGGGTCGAGGTGCCGCAGGAGGCCTTCGTGGCGGCGCTGTCCACCGACTCCGCCGGCGACGCGAAGTCCGGAAAGAAGTAGCACCTCCACCCGGGTTCGGGGCCCTGGATACCGATCGTCGCTGATCAACGATCAGCCTACGATGGGCGCCATGACGGATGCGCCGGTGTTCCCCGGCGGGGAATCACCGGGCGTCGCGGGGCTCGTGCTGGTGCTCGTCCTGCTCGTCGGGGTCGCCGCCGGGCGCACGAAACGGCGGTGGGCGCTGTTGCTCACCGGGCTGCTCGGCGTGCTCGTGTTCGGCGTTCTCGTCATCGCGGTGGCCGGGGCTCCCGAGCCGGCGGTTCCGGGCGACCGGGCTGCGGAGATGACGGCGTTCTACACCGTGGTGGTGCCGCTCCTCGTGGCGTTCGCGGCGGGATGGCTGTGCGGGAGGGCCGGCTGGATCCAGCGCCTGGTCGTGGTCGGAGTGGCGGCGCTGATCGTCGCGGCGTTCCCGTATGCCGCAGCGGGCCGGGTCACGGCCGACACGCTGCCCGGTGCGCCCGTCGGAGTGCCGGGAGGGGAGCAGGGGGGACCGTGATGACGACATCGACCGGGCCGGGGGTGGCGGGTCGTGTCGAGTCCGTGAACGTGGCCGTCGTGCGCACCGGCGAGTGGACGATGCAGAAGGGGCGCTCCGGCATCGACAAGCGCCCCGTGGATCACTCGGTTCTGCTCGCCGCCGACGGTATCGACGGCGACACGATCTGTGATCTCGAGCACCACGGCGGGCCCGACCAGGCTGTCTACGCCTATTCGTGCGACGACCTGGCGTTCTGGACGGCCGAGCTCGGACAGTCGCTGTCGCCGGGCGCGGTGGGGGAGAACCTCACCCTTTCCGGGGTGGACTGTTCCGGAGCCGTGGTGGGCGAGCGCTGGCAGGTAGGCGCCGCCGTGCTCCAGGTGCGGGGTCCACGCATCCCGTGCCGGGTGTTCGCCGGGTTCCGCGGCGTGCCCGACCTGGTGAAGCGCTTCGTCGCCGCAGGAAGGCCGGGCGCGTACCTGGCCGTCCTGCAGCCCGCAACGGTGAAGGTGGGCGACACCGTGCGTGTGGTCGACCGCCCCGCCCACGGCGTCACCGTGGCCCACGTCCTGGCGGCACGCACCGGCGAGCGAAGTCTCCTGCCGCAGGTGGCAGCCGCCCGCGAGCACCTCGGCGCTCGTGGACGGGCTTGGCTGGACAGGACGCTCGGAGTGACGAGGACCTGATGGGGGCTGTTGGGGAAGCTGTGGGGCGGGGAGACGGTCGACGGGGGAGGCTTGCGGGGGGCGAG
>DASYES010000296.1:0-4445 GCA_036498885.1 Pseudonocardia sp. | reverse complement strand
ATAGGCGGACAGCTGGCTCGGGTCGACCCCGAGACGTGCTGCGCGGTGGGCGTCCCAACGCGCTCTGGCCACTCCCGCGATGGCGAGGGCGTAGGGGGCCAGGAGCGGAGCGACGGCCTTGCTGACGCCGATGAGCCGCTTCGCCCGGGCGGCGGTGAGGGGCCGGCGGCCGTGGTCCGCCTCGGCCTCGTCGTCCTTGGCCTTGCGCCGGCGTCCTTTCTCCTTTTCCTTCGTCTCCTTCTCGGGAGCCGCTGTTTCGTCGTCCGGGACCGATGTCGCCGTGGGGTCCGCGGAGCGCGCTTCGTCACCGGACCGTCGCCGGAGCCCCATCCGCTCACCCTCCTCGTGCCCGCCCGAGTGATCAGAAGGCGGTGGCCAGCAGCTTAGGGCTCCCCGCCCGTACTCGCTCTGCCGTGCCACCCGGCGCGTCCGGAAGAGGATCACCGATTCGGGTGGTCGTGGTGGATCCGTCGACTGTCGGTGGCGGTCACTACCCTCGACTCCGTGACAGCAATCGAGAACCGGCTTTCTCCGGTGTCCGCCGATGGAACGCCCATCGGCGGGGTGTCTCTCGACGCGGCCGTCACCACGCGTTGCCGTCGGCGCGTGCACCTCGACCACGACCCCACCGCGGTCGGGTCACCGCGATCCCTGCCGGATCCGTCGCTGGAGCAGCGCCGCGCCGACGCGGTCGCCCACCGCAACCGCATCGGTGAGGAGCTCGCGGCCGCGTCCGGGGCGGCCTGGCACGCGGTTCCCGCGTCGGCGTCCACGCGGGAGCGGATCGCCGCCACGGCCGCCGCCGTCGCCCTGGAGGCACCGTTCATCTGGGGTGCCGTGCTGTCCGACGTCGGTGCGGCAGGTCGCCGTGGTGGCGCCGAACTGCTCGTCCGGGTGCCCGGCGGCGGCTACGTGCCGGTCATCGTGGTCCGCCACCGCATCACCGACCCCGGCAGCGGGGCGTTCACCTCGCCGCTCCACGAGCCCATGCCCCGGCGGGCCAGGCTCGACCAGGAGCGCAAGGTGCGGTCCCAGCCGCGCGATCTGCTCCGGCTGGCCCACCTCAACCGCATGCTGCATGCCGCCGGCTGGGCGCCGGCGCCCGAGCTGCTCCACCACGACCACGGCGGCGTGATCGGCATGGACGCCGACGTGGTCGTCTGGCACGACCTCCGGGCGGGCCACTGGCCCGGTGGCCGTTCCACCTTGGCCGAGTACGACGCCCGCTTCGGCGACCGCATCGCCGTCGCCGTGGCCGCGGCCACCGGCGCGCCCGCGCTGGCCGCCCCGTCTCGTGTCACGGAGTGCCGCCACTGCCCCTGGTGGCCCACCTGCGAGGCCGAGCTGGAGCGCACCGAGGACGTCAGCCTGGTGGTGCGCGGAGAGCCGGCTGTCGCCCTGCGCCACCTGGGCGTGCGCACCGTCGGGGATCTCGCCGCGCTCGATCCTGCCGCCGAGCCGCCGATCCCGCCCGTCGGTGCCACCTTCGCCGACATGATCGCCCTGGCTCGCGCGCGCCAGCGCGGGCTGTCGGTGGTGCGCCGGGTGCCGCAGACGCCGGTGACCCGCGCCGACGTCGAGGTCGACGTCGACATGGAGAGCTTCGGCGAGTCCGGGGCATACCTGTGGGGGGCGCTGCTGCACCACCCCGGCGGCGCCCTGCCGGGCGACGAGCCCGCTGGCTACCGCGCCTTCGCCACCTGGGAGCCCGTACCCACCGACGACGAGGCCCGTTCCTTCGCGGAGTTCTGGGCCTGGCTCACCGGCGTCCGGGACGCCGCCCGCGAGAGCGGCCGCAGCTTCGCCGCCTACTGCTACAACGAGCAGGCCGAGAACCGCTGGCTGCTGGCATCCGCGCGGCGGTTCGGAGGGATGCCCGGCATCCCTCCGGTCGCCGAGGTCGAGGCGTTCATCGCCGACCCGTGCTGGGTCGACCTGTTCGCGGTGGTGAGCGAGTGGTTCCTCTGTGCCCACGGCAAGGGGCTCAAGCGCATCGCCCCGTCTGCAGGCTTCGCGTGGCGCGATCCCGAGGCGGGCGGGGAGAACTCGATGCGCTGGTACCGCGACGCCGTCGGCATGGACGGCGCACCTCCCGACGAGGGTCAGCGCAGGCGGCTTCTCGAGTACAACGCCGACGACGTGGCCGCCACCCGCGCCCTGCGGGAATGGATGACGTCCCCGGCTATCAACGAAGTCCCGCTCGCGTCAGAGCTCTGATCAGCCACGATCATGCTGCGGGCGTGATCCGCACCGCTCCCGCCCCCCGTCGTGGCGCCACAGGAGCGATGATTCAGACATGTCGCCGATCAAGCACGAGCAGCGAGGCGCCAATGGCGCCGCCTCCAGTACCCACTACCTCGGCACGGCCACAGCGATGGCCGTGCTCGCCCGTGGCGGCAATGCGTTCGACGCGGCGGTGGCCGCCGGCTTCGTGCTGCAGGTCGTCGAGCCCCACCTGTGCGGACCGGGGGGCGACCTTCCCGCAGTCTTCGTCACCGCGGGCGACACCACGCCCCGCGTGCTGTGCGCGCAGGGCGTCGCGCCGGCTGCGGCCACCACTGCACATCTGCGCGACGAGCTGGGTCTGACGATCGTGCCGGGCACCGGGCTGCTGGCCCCGTGCGTGCCCGGCTCGTGGGACGGGTGGCTCATGCTGCTGCGTGACCACGGCACGATGTCGCTGGCCGATGTGCTCGAACCCGCGCTGGGGTATGCGGCTTCCGGGTTCCCGCTGGTGCCGCGGATTCCCACCACGATCGCGACTATCGCCAACCACTTCCGTGAGTTCTGGCCGACCTCGGCCGCCACCTGGATGCCAGGTGGCCAGGTGCCCACGTCGGTCCACCGCTTGCCGGCCCTCGCTGCCACGTGGCAGCGGCTTCTCGACGCGGCGGCGGCCGCGGGCGGAAACCGTGAGCGGCAGATCGACGCTGCACGGGACGCCTGGTACCGCGGGTTCGTCGCCGAGGAGATCGAGGCGTTCTCCCGCACGCCGGTGCGCGACGAGACCGGGCGGGACCACGCAGGGCTGCTCACCGCCGATGACCTCGCCCGCTGGTCGGCAACCTACGAGGACGCCCTCACCGTGGAGGTCGGCGGCGGCTGGACGGTGGCGAAGCCGGGACCGTGGTCGCAGGGGCCGGTGCTGCCGCAGACCCTGCAGCTGCTTCGCGACAGCGAGCTGCGGTACGTCGACGGTGTGGCCTCGGCCGAGACGGTGCACCAGGCGGTCGAGGCGATCAAGCTCGCTTTCGCCGACCGCGAGGCGTGGTACGGCGACAGCGCGCCCGTTCCGCTGGAGACACTGGTGTCCGCGGAGTACGCCGCCGCCCGGCGGGCTCTGATCGACGACAAGGCGTCGCTCGAGCTGCGTCCCGGTTCACCGGACGGGCGCGAGCCGCGTCTCGCGGACTACGCGGCCCAGCCGGGCGGCCGGTCCGGTGACGGCACCAGCTGGGCAGGGCTCGGCGAACCGACGGTCAGCCGCGAGGGCGTCATGCGCGGCGACACGGTGCACGTCGACGTCGTCGACGCCGCCGGCAACATGATCTCCGCGACGCCGTCGGGCGGCTGGCTGCAGTCTTCGCCCACCATCCCCGCACTCGGGTTCTGCCTCGGCACGCGGGCGCAGATGTTCTGGCTGGAGGACGGCCTGCCGTCGTCGCTCGTGCCCGGAAAGCGGCCGCGTACGACGCTGAGCCCGTCCCTCGGCCTGCGCGACGGTGAGCCGCGGCTCGCGTTCGGCACGCCCGGTGGCGACCAGCAGGACCAGTGGCAGCTGTGCTTCTGGCTCGCGCACACCGTCGGTGGTCTCGACCTGCAGGCCGCGATCGACTCCCCGGCGTGGCACACCACGTCGTTCCCGTCGTCGTTCGCGCCTCGGGGCTGGCAACCGGGCGGGATCTCCGTCGAGTCGCGGCTCGGGGAAGCGACCCTGGACGAGCTACGCCGCCGCGGCCACGTCATCACCGACGCGGGCGAGTGGGCGCTGGGCCGGATGTGCGCGGTCGGCCGCGGCGACGGGCCGCTGATGCGTGCCGGTGGCGACCGCCGCAGCGGGGTCGGCGCCGCGGCGGCGTTCTGACCCGCCGAGCGGTCACCTGAAGGCCACAGCGTGCCGCCAGCAAGATCGCCGCGAGGTCCGCGTATGCGCCCTTGCAGGGGCGAAAACTCGGATCTGGGAGCGATCATGGCCTAGTTAACTTGATGTTGTAACGTTCCACTGGAACGACGTTCCAGTGGAGGATTCCATCGTCACACGCAGGCGTAACGCCGTCCGCACCGAGCGGGCGATGGCAACCCGTGCACGCATCATCGAGGCGGCAGGCCCGCTGTTCGTACGCGACGGCTACCTCGAGACCACGATGGCGGGCATCGCTCGGGCGGCCGGCGTCGCGGTGCAGACGCTGTACCTGTCCTTCGGCAGCAAGGTGGCCGTGTTGGAG
>DASYES010000295.1:0-2755 GCA_036498885.1 Pseudonocardia sp. | reverse complement strand
GGAGAAGCATGACCGTCTCCGCAGGCGACGAGCTGGACCCCCGGTCGTACGCCGTCCGCCGATCCGACCTGATCCGGTATGCCGGAGCGTCCGGCGACTTCAACCCGATCCACTGGAGCGACCGCGTAGCAGGCGGCGTCGGGCTGCCCGGCGTGATCGCCCACGGGATGCTGACCATGGCGCTGGCCAGCCGGGTGGTCACGGAGTGGGTGGGCGATCCGGGCGCGGTGATCAGCTACGGGGTGCGCTTCACGCGGCCCGTGGTCGTGCCCGACGACGACGAGGGTGCCCTGGTCGAGCTGTCCGGCTCCGTCTCCGATGTCACCACCGGCGACGACGGCTGCCGTGTCGCCCGCGTCGCCGTGACGGCGCGGTTCGACGGCCGCACCGTGCTGAACCGGGCCGTCGCCGAAGTCCGTCTCCCTCAGAAGTGATCTGCCCCACGGCCGTGAGGTAACTCCCGAATCCTGGGGAACCGGCTCGCCGCGGCGTACCCGTGGAATCGATGAATCCGATGAACGACGGCGGCGGGACCGAGCGCGTCCATCCCCTCCCGCCCACAGACGACGGCCGAGCCACCCACTCGTTCGACCTCGGTGCGCATGAGCAGCGCAGGCTCGCCGCGGTGCTCGCGGCCTCGCCGGACCTCGACGTCCTGGCGGTGCTGGAGTCGGAGGCGCAGGCCCACCGCATGCTCTACAGCGGTCTTGACGCAGAGCAGCAGGCGACCTATCGGCTGCTGGTCGAGGCCGGGGTGCTCGCCGCCGGACTCGACGACGGCGGAGCGCTCGATGCGTGACGCCAAGGCAGACATCGGCCGCCGCGTCTGGACGACGTGCCCGCGCTGCGCCGACCAGCACGGATGCCCGACCTGCACGGCAGGTGGCTCCTGCGAGGTGCATTGGCGCTTCCTGCTCGCCGCCGAGGGCAGGCGCCTGTTCGTGCAGTGCCCCGGCTGCTGGCACCGGTGGTGGCACGACACCGGGTTCGGTGCCGGCGACCGCCCGCGCGACCTCGACACCCTTCCCGACTTCCCGGCGCCGGGTCGCGCGGTCGTCTGAGCGCCCGCGCGACCCGCGCCCCGGACTACTTCCGACTACTTGGCCTCGGCGAGCAGCGCGCCCATCCGCTCCACGCCGGTGCGCAGGTCGTCGTCGCCGAGCGCGTAGGACAGCCGGAAGAAGCCCGGGGTGCCGAACGCCTCGCCCGGCACCACCGCCACCTCGGCGTGCTCCAGCACGGCCGCCGCGAGCTCGACGCTCGTCTGCGGACGTGCGCCCCGCAGCTCCTTGCCGAGGATCTCCTGCACCGACGCGTAGGCGTAGAAGGCGCCGCGCGGCGTCGGGCACTCCACGCCCGGGATCGCCCGCAGCAGCTCCACGATCGTGCGGCGGCGCCGGTCGAACGCAGACCGCATCTCCGCCACGGCGTCGAGCGGACCCGAGACGGCCTCCAGCGCGGCCCGCTGCGCCACGTTGCAGACATTTGACGACAGGTGCGACTGCAGGTTCGTGGCGGCCTTCACGACGTCCGCCGGCCCGGCGAGCCAGCCCACCCGCCAGCCGGTCATCGCATAGGTCTTGGCGACGCCGTTGAGCACCACACAGGTGTCGGCCAGCTCGGGCACGACCACCGGCATGGAGACCGTCTCGGCACCGTCGTAGACCAGGTGCTCGTAGATCTCGTCGGTGACCACCCAGATGCCGTGCTCGACGGCCCAGCGGCCGGCGGCCTCGGTGAGCTCACGGGACGCGACGGCACCCGTCGGGTTCGAGGGGGAGCACCACAACAGCGCCTTCGTGCGCCCCGTGCGCGCGGCCTCGAGCTGGTCGACGGAGGGCAGGAAGTCGGCCTCCGGTCCGCAGACCACGGTGACCGGCGCTCCGCCCGCGAGCGTGATGGCCTCGGGGTAGGTGGTCCAGTAGGGCGCGGGGAGCAGCACCTCGTCGCCGGGGTCGAGCAGTGTGGCGAAGGCCTCGTACACGGCTTGCTTGCCGCCGTTCGTGACGAGCACCTGGGCGGGGGCGATCTCGTATCCCGAGTCGCGCAGTGTCTTCGCTGCGATCGCCTCGCGCAGCTCCGGCAGGCCGGACGCGGGGGTGTAGCGATGGTTGCGGGGGTCGGCGCAGGCGGCCTGCGCCGCGGCGACGACCGCGGGCGGAGTGGGAAAGTCGGGCTCGCCCGCACCGAAGCCGATGACCGGGCGCCCGGCCGCCTTGAGTGCCTTGGCCTTCGCATCGACCGCCAGCGTGGCGGACTCGGCGATGCCTCCGATCCGCGCGGAGATCCGGGCAGGGGCGGTGGTCGTAGTGGCCATGGCTCGATACTTCCGCACGGCCAGAACGGTTGCCAGGGTGGCCCGGGGTGTGCGGTTTCAGCCGTGCCGATGGGGTGCCGTACACTCGTTCTGCTGGGTGCGTCGTCACGCGATGCACCCCTCCGCATACGGGCCGCAGGTCCAATTGCGGAGCTGGTCTAGGGGTGTAGCTCAACTGGCAGAGCAGCGGTCTCCAAAACCGCAGGTTGCAGGTTCAAGTCCTGTCACCCCTGCGTCAGGCGGAAGGCGAGTGGAGGACGGCGTGACCGAGGACCACGAGCAGGATCGGACGGAGGAGCGCGAGGAGGGCGGTGACGGGCGGGAGCGCCCGAGCACCGCTGCCGACCGTCGCGGTCGGCGCCCCGCGCCGAGCGGAAGCCGGACGGGGGGGAAGGGCCGGGCCACCGCGGTGCGCGACGTCCGTCCGCCCCGGGTCTC
>DASYES010000294.1:0-5697 GCA_036498885.1 Pseudonocardia sp. | reverse complement strand
GGGCTCGGCCTGCCCGTCCTAGCCTGAGGCGGTGAACGAGCACCGTTCCGTCAACCCGCTGCGCCGGCTGCACCGCCCCCCGTGGGCCGAGCAGCGGCCGACGTGGAGCGACGCGGCGCCCGGGCTCATTACGGCCGCTCTGCAGCGGGCGCAGCGCCGGTCGCCCGGCGGGTGGTTCGTGTTCGCCGGCAGCCGTGAGATCCGTCCGGGTCGCGCGTTCGGCCGGTTCGTCGCCGGGCGCGAGCTCGTGGCGTGGCGCGACGACGCCGGAGCACTGCACGTCGGGCCGGGTGCCTGCCCGCACCTGGGGGCCCCGCTGTGCGCCGCCCCCGTGCACGAGGGGCGGCTCGTCTGCCGCTGGCACGGCCTCGCGCTCGGCCCGTCCGGGCGGCCCGGCTGGCGGCCCGCACGAGCACATGACGACGGCGTCCTCGCCTGGGTGCGCCTGGACGACACGCTCGGCCCGGACGACCGCCCGTCGGACGCACCCGTGCTCGGCCCCCGTCCCCCCGACCACGGACTCGCCGCCGTCGCCACCGTGATCGGCCGGTGCGAGCCGGAGGACGTCATCGCCAACCGGCTCGATCCGTGGCACGGGGCTTGGCTCCACCCGTACTCCTTCACCGCATTGCGCGTACTCAGCGCGCCATCGCTCGACGCTCCACCGGCGGAGGACCGTTTTCTCGTCGAAGTGACGTTCACAGTGGGCAAGCGCCTCGGTGTTCCGGTACGTGCGGAGTTCAGCTGCCCCGACGCACGGACGATCACGATGGAGATCGTCGACGGCGAGGGCGCCGGGAGCGTCGTCGAGACGCACGCCACGCCGCTGCGGCCGGATGCCGACGGGCTCCCTCGTACCGCCGTGATCGAGGCTGTGGTCGCCCACTCCGACCGTCCCGGGTTCGGCCACGCGCGCCGCGTCGTCGGTGCGCTGCGCCCGCTCATCGCCGTGGCCGCCCGGCGGCTCTGGCGCGACGACATCGCCTACGCCGAGCGCCGCTACGAGCTACGCGCCCGTTCCTGACTCGCGCGCACGCAGCTCCCCGCGGAGAATCTTGCCCGCGCCCGACCTGGGGACCCGGTCGATGAACTCGATCAACCGCACCTTCTTGAAGGGCGCCACCCGCTCCGCGACGAAGGTCATCACGTCCTCGGCCAGATCCCCGGACACGCGGTGTGCGTAGCTCTGCCGCGGCACGACGAACGCCTTCGGCCACTCCTCGCCGTCCGGGCCGGGCACGCCGATCACCGCAGCGTCCGCGACACCCTCGTGAGTGAGCAGCACCGCTTCCAGCTCCGCGGGGGCGACCTGGTGGCCCTTGTACTTGATGAGCTCCTTGACCCGGTCGACCACGCGGAAGACGCCGTCCGCGGAGACCGTCACGACGTCGCCGGTGTGCAGGAACCCGTCCGCGTCCAGGGTGGCCGCCGTGGCCTCGGCGTTGTTCAGATAGCCGCGCATGATGTTCGGTCCGCGGGACCACAGCTCGCCCGGCTCCCCTGCCGCGACGTCCTCGCCTGTCTCCGGGTCGACCACCCGGGCCTCGATGTTGGGCATCAGCACGCCGAGGCTGCCGCGATCGATGTCGGGCCGGTCGGCGGGAATGGCGATGAGGGAGGGACTGGACTCGGTGAGCCCGTAGCCCTGGAGGACGGTGACGCGCAGCCGGTGGGCGACCGCCCTGGCGATGTTGCTGTCGAGCGGCGCGGCCGCCGAGGCCACGACCTTGAGACTGCTCAGGTCGTAGGAGTCGACAAGTGAGCTGCGCGCGAGCGCGAGCATGATCGGCGGGACCACGCTGAGGTGTTCGATGCGGTGTTCGGCGACCGCCTGCAGAAACGCCGTGAGCTCGAATCGCTGCATCGTGACGACGAGGCCTCGGTGGTGCAGGACCCAGTTCATGACGGCGGCGGCCCCGTAGATGTGCGACATCGGGATCACGGCGAGATGGCGCGTATAGGGCGAACTCCAGCGGAGCGGCATGGCCTGCAGCAAGTTCGCGACGAGGTTGCGGTGCGTGAGTTGCACGCCCTTCGACAAGCCTGTGGTGCCTGAGGAGTAGGGCAGGGCCGCGATGTCGTCCGGCGAGACCGTAGGGCGGGCGCCGGCGCCGTGGTCCACCGTCTCCAGGAACTCGTCCCAGAGCGTCTCCCGCGCCTGGCCGCCGGCACCGGCGCTCTCACCCAGCACGACGACCTCGTCCACCGTGACACCGTCGTGCGTCATGGCCACCCGAGCCCGGTCCAGGCACTCGGGCGTGGTGAACAGGACCCGCGCACCGGAGTCGCGCAGTTGGTGGGCGAGCTCGCCCGGCGTGTAGAGCGCGTTGACCGGCGACACCGTCGCACCCGCCGTGAGCACCCCGTGGAACACCGCCGGATATTCGGGGATGTTCGGCGCGAAGATCGCCGCGACGTCCCCGCGCGCCACCCCGCGCTCGCCCAGCCCGGCCGCCACGGCGGAGACGGCCGAGACGAGCTCCCCGTAGGTGTACCCGGACCGGCTGGCCGCGGCGACGGCGGCGGGCCGGTCGGCGTCGTGCGGGTCGAGGTGGCCGAGCAGGAACTCGTGGAGCCCGACCTCGGGGATGTCGAGGTCGGGGTACGGGCTACGGATGATCACTTCTGCTCCCCCTCGAGGCGTGGCGGTGCGCGGCCGGTGACCGCCCACCAGGAGCCCAGAGGAGAGCCGCCGACGGCGTCTCGGAGGCGGACAGCCTGGTGACGCGTGATGTGGATCCGTTCGATCCGGCGGGCGCCGTCCCGGGATCGACACCCAGAGTCCTATTAATAGACTGACCGATCAACATGCCGCGTATCACGCCATGGAATGTCCAAGGGCAGTCATGGTGTCGACTCGTTTTCCCCGCCGGACGATCTCCGGATCGGGCGACGTCCGGCGCGAATACCAGCACGGCGGCGACCGGGCGTGCTGCCGGCGCGGCGAGCCGGTAGCCGGGCGACCGTCGAGCGCACCTCCCCCGGCGGGGCGGGTGCCGTGGCAGCGCCGCGAGGAGCGGGGCGGCGGGGTGACCCGGGAACGTGCGATGCGCGGATCCGAGGTCAGTGACCGTGCGCCGTCGGCGCACCCGGATCTGCGGCAGTCACGTCCCCGGTGCGGGAGCCGGAACCTCGATGCCCTGGGGCGGAGTCGCGGCATCGGGATCGACCGGCGGGACTCCGGCGGCAATGGCGTCGTCGATCGCCGTCTCGTCGACGGCGGGCCGCCGCCCGAGGAACGTGTAGACGATGTGCTGCTGCCAGCCCGGCACGGTCTGCACCCGCACATCCTCGAAACCGGCCGCAGCCAGCCGTTGGGAGAGCGCCGGCACGCCGTCGAACTGCATGACGCTGCGCCACAGGTACCGGTACAGGTCGGCGGAGCCCGCGCGGATCTTCCCCATCGGGATGATCACGCCCCAGCAGACCGCGGTCCAGACAGCGCGGCTGCGCAGCGAGTCGCGCACCGAGTACTCGTGCACGGCGATCGGCGCGCCCGGCCGCAGCAGGCGGTAGAACTGGCGCAGGGCCGCGTCGCGGTGCACGAGGTTGCGCACCAGGTATGCCGCCAGGATCCCGTCGTAGGGACCGATGATCCCGGTCATCGCAAGGTTCTCGACGTTGCCGTGCACGAACTCCACATTGGACGGCCAGGTCTTCGCGCGGGCCTGCGCCAGCATCTCGGCCGAGGCGTCCACGGCGGTGATCTGAGCCTCCGGCGCCCCCTCGAGAAGCGCCGCCGTGGATGCGCCCGTGCCGCAGCCCAGGTCGAGCAGCCGCAGGCCGGACCCCTGATGGGGAAGCCCCATCCGTCTCACCGACATCCGGAGGTGCTCGTGGTATCCGCGGTTGGCGGCGACGAGCTTGTCGTAGGAGCGGGCATGGGCGTCGAACGAGCGCGGTACACCTCCGCGCTCGACAGGACTCGGCTTCGACGAGGAGGACACACTCAGCATCTTCGTGCATACAACCCCACCCTGGCCACGACCCGTACGCTGCCCCCGCGTGGCCCGGGCACCGGCGCCGGTCGACAGCGTCGAGGCCGGGCAGCAGCGACCCCCGCGTGAGGAGGCGTGAATGCCCGCCACCGGCTTCCCCACCGCCGACGCCGAGAACGACTTCCTGCGGGTTCGCCGGAGGCAGGTGCTCTCCCGGCTCGCGGCATGGCTGCGGCGCGAGCCGGACGACATCAACGAGATCCTGCCCTTCGACGAGGTCGTGGCGGCTCTGGGCCGCACCGGCGAACGCCGGCTCGGTCTGCAGGTCGTGCCCGTGGACGCGATCGTCGGCAGCGTCGACAGGACACGTGACTTCGACCGCTGGTTCCGGCCGCGCTCGCAGCGCACCCGAGAGCGATGGGAGCGGCTGGCACGAGCGCAACGGCGCGGCGAGGCGATCCCGCCGATCGACACCTACAAGGTGGGCGAGCTGTACTTCGTGCGCGACGGCCACCACCGCGTCTCGGTGGCGCACGCGCTGAGACTGCGGTCGATCGACGCGTTCGTCACAGAGATCGCCACAAAGATCGACGCCACCGGGATCTCCCGACGCGGTGATCTGATCACCAGGGACCTCCGGCGGGTCTTCCTCGACCGGGTTCCCCTGCCCGGCCCGGCGCTCTGCACGATCCTCGTCACGAACGCGTGGTCGTACGCCGAGCTCAGCGAGACCGTCGAGGCGTGGGGCTTCCGGCTGATGCAGCAGGAGGCCCGCTACCTCGACCGCGAGACCGTGGCCCGCCGCTGGTACGCCGAGGAGTACCGCCCGGTCGTGCGGATGCTCGAACAGGCCGATCTCATCGGCGACCGCACGGACGCGGAGGCGTATCTGCACCTGGCGTGCGAGCGCTACCGCCTGATGCGCACGCACCGCTGGGATGACGACGTGGTCGACCGCCTGCGGGCCGACCCGGGACGGTGACCGGGCCGGCCGCGCCGGCGCGTGGCGGCGTCAGCTCCCGGCGTCCGCGGCGACCGTGCTCTCGTCCGTGGCCGTGCTGCCCGCCGGCTGCGCAGCGCGCGGGCCCGAGGTCAGGTTCTTCCCGCTGGACGGGTCGAAGACCTGGATCTTGCCCGTGTCCACCCACACCTCGGCCCGCTCACCCTCGCGGACTCCGGACGTCGCCGACAGGCGGGTGACCAGCGTGCCGGTGTCACCGCCGGGCACGTCGGCGGTGCCGGCGTCGGCCGCCAGGTCGGCGAGGTCGTCGGACATCGCCTGCTCGCCCTCGATGCTGAAGTAGGCGAACTTGTCCGAGCCCATGGACTCCAGCACGTCGACCTGAGCGGTGAACACCGACCCGCGGGCGCGCTGGTGGTCCTCGACCAGCGACGCGTCCTCGAAGTGCTCGGGCCGGATGCCGACGATCACCTCGCGCGCCGAGCCGGTGTCCTCGAGGGTGCGGCGCAGTTCGTCGCTGAGAACGAGGTCGCCCAGCGCGGTGCGGAACGATCCCTCCTCCAGCTTCGCGGGCAGGAAGTTCATGGCAGGCGAGCCGATGAAGCCCGCGACGAACATGTTGGCCGGCGTGTCGTAAAGCGTCTGCGGCGATCCGACCTGCTGCACGATCCCACCGCGCATCACGACGATGCGGTCGCCGAGCGTCATGGCCTCGGTCTGGTCGTGGGTGACGTACACGGTGGTGGTCTCCAGTCGCTGCTGGAGCTTGGAGACCATCGTGCGCATCTGCACGCGCAG
>DASYES010000293.1:0-3280 GCA_036498885.1 Pseudonocardia sp. | reverse complement strand
TTCATCCCGGTGCGCAGCCGCTGGTGTCCGCCCCGGATGGACGCGAGCACCATCGGGCGGAGACCCTGCTGCCATGAGCGAGCGCACTGCACGCCCGGCCGCAGGTTCCGGCACGCGCGCGCCGGCCCACGCGCTGTTCCGCCGGCTCGCCCTGATCAACGGCACGGTCTTCACCGTCGGCACGCTCGTACTGGCGGTCTCTCCGGCCACCGTGTCCTCGCCGGTGCTGCTCACCGAGCTGCCGGTGCTGATCGTCGGCCTGGCGCTGATCCTTGCGGCCAACACCCTGCTGGTGCGCCGGAGCCTCGCTCCGCTGGACGCCCTGACCGCGCTCATGCAGCGGGTGGATCTGCTGCGCTCCCGCGACCGGCTCGCGGAGCGTGGAAACGGCGACCTCACCCACCTGATCGAGACGTTCAACGCGATGCTCGACCGGCTCGAGAACGAGCGCGACACGAGCAGTGCGGATGCGCTCGCGGCGCAGGAGGGCGAACGGCGGCGCATCGCGCGTGAGCTGCACGACGAGATCGGACAGAGCCTCACCGCCGCGCTCCTGAGCCTGAAGCGCACGGTCGATCGCGCCCCGGAGGACCTCGCCGAGGAGCTTCACTCGGTGCAGGAGACCGTCCGCTCCAGCCTCGACGAGGTCAGGCAGGTTGCCAGGCGGCTGCGGCCCGACGTGCTGGAGGACCTCGGTCTGGCCAGCGCGCTCAGCGCGCTCGTCACCGAGTTCACGCAGGTCAGCGGCATACCCGTGAAGCGGGTGGCGGCCGCGGAGCTGCCTGTGCTGAGCAGCGAGGTCGAGCTCGTCCTCTTCCGGATCACGCAGGAGAGCCTCACGAACGTCGCCCGCCACGCCCATGCGACCCACGTCGAGCTGGCCGTGCACGCCACCTCGGCGGCGGTCACCCTCCGCGTCACCGACGACGGGCGCGGCGGCGTGCTCCACGAGGGCGCCGGCATCCGCGGGATGCGAGAACGTGCCCTCCTCATCGGCGCCGACCTGACCATCACCACACCGAACGGCGGCGGCACCGACGTGCGACTCGTCGTGCCCACGGCCACCTGGCAGAGGCGGAACCCGTGAACACCTCGAAGACCCGAATCCTGCTCGCCGACGACCATGCGCTGGTCCGGCGGGGGTTGCGGCTGATCCTCGACGCCGAACCCGACCTCATGGTCGTGGCCGAGGCGTCCGACGGTGCGGAGGCCGTGCAGATCGTCGCCGCCTCGTCCGCCGCGCCGTCGTCCGAGGGCCTGGACCTCGCGATCCTCGACATCGCCATGCCGCGGATGACCGGCATCCAGGCCGCCAGGGAGATCTCACGCCGGGCCCCGGGCATCCGCATCCTGATGCTGTCGATGTACGACAACGAGCAGTACTTCTTCGAATCCCTCAAGGCGGGCGCGTCCGGGTACGTGCTGAAGTCGGTCGCCGATCGCGACCTGCTCGAGGCCTGCCGCGCGGCGATGCGCGGCGAGCCCTTCCTCTACCCCGGCGCGATCACCGCGCTCATCCGCGACTACCTGCAGCGCAGCAGGCAGGGCGACCGTCTCCCCGACACCATCCTCACCCCGCGCGAGGAGGAGATCGTCAAGCTCATCGCCGAAGGGCACTCGTCGAAGGAGATCGCCGAGACGCTCGTGATCAGCGCCAAGACCGTCGACCGGCACCGCGCCAACATTCTGCAGAAACTGGGCATGCGCGATCGGCTGGACCTGACCAGGTACGCGATACGCGCAGGCCTCGTCGAACCGTGACCCGGTGCCGCTGCATGCCACACGACGCGGAGATGGGTGCCGGACCCGATGGCCACCCACATCCCGCCGCACCAGGCTGAGGGGAGCACTCCTGCCCGGGAGGACATGACCACGAGAGGGCAGCACATGAACACCGACGCGCTGGTCGCCGCACTCGGCGCGGATGCGTCCGCGGCCGTGCACCGCAACCGCCTGGACGTCATGTCGGAGGCTCGGCGGTGCGGTCCGCGTCGGGTCGACGAGCCGCTCGCGCGCCGCGTAATCGGGCGCAGCGCGCCGGCCGAGGTCCTGGACCGGGCCACGAGTGGCTTCGACGGGCCCGCCGCGCCGCCGGCGGGTGTCGATCTCGACGACGACCCGCGAGCGATCCAGCGCCTGCTGACTCGTGTGACCCCGGTTCTCCCGCGTTCCGACCGACCGGGCGTCGACTGCACCGCGATCGCGGAGGTCTGACGGATGGATCCGTGGGCCCTGTGGCTGACCGGCGCGGTGGTGCTCGGTGTCGCCGAGGCGTTCACCCTGGCCGCCGGGCTGCTCGCGGGCGCAGCGCTCGTCACGGCGGTACCGGCGGTCGCCGGGCTGCCGGTACCTCTCCAGGTACTCGTGTTCACAGCGGCCGCGGTGGTCGGCGTCGTCGTACTCCGCCCGATGGCCGCCCGCCACGGCCTCCGCGTCGACCAGGTCCGCTTCCGGGTGGACGCGCTGCCCGGTCGCACCGGCTATGTCATGGACGACGTGACCGCGCGGACCGGAACCGTTCGCATCGGTGGCGAGGACTGGACGGCTCGCGCCCTCGACGAGACCGGGGTGATCCCCGTCGGGCGGGGCGTGGACGTCATCCGGATCGACGGCGCGACAGCGGTCGTGCATTCGCGGGAGTGACCATGGGCCTTCCGCCGCTGCGCGCCGCCGGGCTGCTCGTCGCCTTGCTCGTGGTCGTGACCGTTGTGCGGGCGGTCCGTATCGTGGCGCAGGCGCGGGCCCGCAACGTCGAGCGGCTGGGGCGTTACCACCGGACGCTGCAGCCCGGCCTGAGCATCGTCATCCCCTACGTCGACAGGGTGCAGCCGTCCATCGACCTGCGCGAGCAGGTCGTGTCGTTCGCGCCGCAACCGGTGATCACCGAGGACAACCTCGTGGTGGAGATCGACACCGTGCTCTACTTCCGGGTGACCGAACCACGGTCGGCTGCCTACGAGATCGCCGACCATCTGCGGGCCGTGGAGCACCTCACCGTCACCACCCTGCGCAACGTCGTCGGGTCGATGGATCTGGAGCGTGCGCTCACATCCCGCGACAGCATCAACCCCCAGCTGCGCACCGTGCTCGACGACGCCACCGGGAAATGGGGTCTGCGCGTCAACCGGGTCGAGATCAAGGCGATCGACCCGCCGGTCAGCGTCACGGACGCGATGGAGAAGCAGATGCGCGCCGAGCGGGACAAACGCGCGACGATCCTGACCGCCGAAGGCGACAAGCAGGGTGCCATCCTCCGCGCGGAGGGCGACCGCGCGGCGGC
>DASYES010000292.1:0-4226 GCA_036498885.1 Pseudonocardia sp. | reverse complement strand
GCTACGGGCACACCCGCGACCTGGTGCTCTCCTTCGACCACGTCCTGCCGACCGGCGAGGTCCTCCACGTCGGCGACGGGATCGGCGGCAAGATCTCCAAGTCCTCCAGCGGGTACCAGCTCAAACACCTGTTCATGGGGCACCAGGGCACGCTGGGCATCGCCACTCGGGCCACCCTGAAGCTCTACCCGAAGCCCGAGGCGGAGCTCTCGCCGTTCTGGGCGTTCGACAACTATGACGATGCCTACCGGTGCGTGGGAGCGCTGGCCAGGGCGGGCGTCGCCACGTTCGCCGGCGGGGTGCTCTTCGACGAGTGGAAGGTCGCCTACCTGCGCCGGGACGACGAGGCGTACATCCCGCAGCCCGCCGATGTCCGCGCGCTGGTGTGCGCGGTGATGTACGGCTACGAGGACGAGGTGCGTCCGGCGGGGCGGCGGCTCTTCCGGATCGCGAAGGAGCACGGTGCGCGCTACCTCGGGGACGAGATCTCCGAGGGCGACTGGGCAGCGCGGCACGACCGCTACGCCACCCCCTTGCACGGCCGCACGAAGGCGGGCCAGGTGGTGCCCATGAGCTGGCACTGCGAGGACGCCGCCGTCAGCTACACGCAGGTGCCGGCCGTCACGAAGGCCTGGCACGAGATCGTGGCCGATCTCCGGCGCCGCACCGACGTCTTCGACGACTGGGGGATGTTCGCCTACACCTCGGCAGACACGGGTGTGGACTACCTCACGGAGATCGACGTCGGCATCTGGGAACAGCAGCTCGGTGACGAGGCGTGGGCGCTGTGGGTGCGGGCGAAACGGGACATCGCCGCGGCCGCGTTGCGGCACGGCGGGTCGATCAGTGCCTGTCACGGCTCGTGCCGGGAGGGTGAGGTCGACCTCGTGCCGCAGGAGCTGGGCCGGGGCTTCGAGGTGATGCTCGACGTCAAGCGCACTCTCGACCCCGACAACATCATGAACCCGGGCAAGTACCACCTCGATCTCGCTTACGAGGCAGAAGCCGCCGCGGCGCTCGTCACCCTACGGGGAGGGCCAGGATGAATCGGACGAACGGTTACCGCTACGGTGAGCAACGCACCCCACCCGCACCGTACCGAGTGAGTGATGTCGCGCTTACCACGTTCGAGCACGTATTCGAGGTCGACCCTCGGCTCATGGAGCGGTGGGTGTTGCAGCAAACGTTCCCGAACTGGGACACGCTGCGAATCATGAATGCACGCCACGACCACCTCGACTGGATGCACAAGCACTTCGCAGAGAAGGTTCTCTCCGGATCGCAACTGCTCGCCGAGGTCGACGCCGACGAACAGCTCCCCTGACCGATTCCCACCAGGAGTTCATCGTGAAGTTCAGCTACGTCATGCTGCCCGACTATCCCCTTACCGACTCGATCGAGTCGATCAAGCTGGCCGACGAGCTCGGCTTCCACGCCGTGTACGCCGCGGATGAGACGTGGCACAAGGACTTGTGGCTGCTGTTCGCGGCCGCCGCCGACAAGACCAGCAACATCCGCATGGGTCCGAGCGTCTCGGCAGTCGTGCTGCGCGAGCCCAGCCTCATCGCGCAGGCCGCTGCCACGCTGGACGAGCTGACCGGTGGTCGCGCGGAGGTCGTGCTGTCGTCGGGCAACTTCGGGCTGCTGGCCCAGTACGGCATGGACTGGAGCACCCAGAAGCCGCTGTCGCGGGTCAAGGAGGGCGTCAAGGTGATCCGGACGCTGCTCGACGACGGCGCCATCACGTTCGACGGCGAGTTCTTCACGTACAAGGGGCTGTTCAGCTTCGCTCGGCCCGTCCAGCAGCACCTGCCGGTGAAGATGGGCGCGATGCGCGGCCCGAAGTCGTTCCAGGTGGCGGCGGAGTTCTCCGACGGCTGCCACCACGCGCTCAGCTACACCAAGGGCGCGTACGACTACATGTACGAGAACATGAAGATCGGTGCCGAGCGCGCCGGCAAGAATGTCGACGACCTGGACATCGGCGCGTGGGTCGTGTTCTCCACCGGTGAGGACTCAGCCGTCGCCAAGGATGCTGCGCGGTCGATGGTCGGTCTGTACGCCTCGGCGATGCCCGACGAGCAGCTCGAGCGCAACGGCGTGTCGCCCGCCGCGATGAAGCCGATCATCGACGCACTGGGAGCGGGCGACCTCGCCGGCTCCATCGACGCGACCACGCCGGAGATCGGCGAGACGCTGTCGATCGCCGGCACGCCCGAGGAGTGCGTGGCCAAGCTCAAGGAGATCGAGGCTGCGGGGGTCAACCACATGATCCTCGCGATCACCGACGCAACCCTGGTGAAGACGTTCATGGGCCGGGAGATCGAGGGTGTCGCGGACGTGAACACCCAGCTGCGGCTCATCCACGACCGGATCATGCCCGAGTTCGCCTGAGCGAAGCGCTACACGATGGGCGGCGTCCTTCTGCAGGACGCCGCCCATCGGCGTTCCGGCGCAGCGCCGTTGCGGCGCAGCGACCGGGGCACACGCCGTTCGACCCGTGCCGGTGGTTCCGCGGCCTACGTGGTTCCGGCCGGATCCATCGGTCCCGGCGGAGGCGGCTCGACCAGGCCACCGCCACCGCCACCGAACCCGCCACCCCCACCGCCGGGGTCGACGGCGATGACGACCGGCGCCGCCGGCACCACCCTGGTGCCGGGTGCCGGGGCCTGCGCGGTGACGGTGCCGGTGATGGGCAACGGATCGTCGGGGTCTGGCGCGACGGCGACGACTCTCGCCGCGAAGGCGATCTGGTGGGCGGCACTCACGTCCAGCCCGACGAGTGCCGGCACCAGTACCTTCTCCTGCTTTCTCACGGTCCCCCCAGCAGGTCGTATCGGAGGCGTTCGCGCTGCCCCGCGAGCGGTCTGCTGGTCTACCCGGTCGGTGCTGATCGAACACGCCCGGCAACAGGCTTCTGACGGCCTGCCGGACAGCATCCGAATTCTGGCGCGCGAGAGCCCGACTGTCGGCGTGGCCCGTCAGGGCTTCCCACGCCCGGGTCGTTCCTCCCATAGGTTTCGGACGGCGCGCCGTCGTCCTTGGATGACCGGAGCGGGCCGAGGAAGCGGATGGGGGCATGTGGTGACGGTGCTGGAGCTGACCGGCCGGCCGCGGACGCGCGACGGCATATCGAGTCGCTGGACGCAGGTGGACGGACTGCGGATGCACGCCAGGGTGACGACGGCCGCTCCGGACAGTGCTCCAGAGATCGTGCTGCTCCACGGGCTGGGCGTGTCGAGCCGCTACATGCTGCCGCTGGCCCGGGAGCTCGCGCCGCATTTCCGTGCAGTGGTCCCCGACCTTCCCGGGTTCGGCCACAGCGATCACCCGCCCGCGGCGCTGGACGTGCCCGGGCTCGCCGACGCCCTGCTGGCCTGGATCGACGCTGCCGGGCTCACTGCGCCTGCGCTGGTCGCCGACTCGGTGGGCTGTCAGGTGGCCGTCGCCGCGATGCGCCGCTCACCGGAAGCGTTCGGGCGGGCGGTGCTGATCAGCCCCACAGTCGACCGGCGCGGCCGCAACCCCGTGGCCCAGGTGGGCCGGCTGCTGCGCACCGGTCTGCACGAGAATCCCGCACTGGCCGTCGTCCTGGGGAGGGACTACCTGGCGTGCGGCGCCCGACGGGCACTGGCCACGGCATGGCACGCGCTCGCCCACCCGCTCGAGGACGACCTGCCGGAGATCGAGGTCCCCGTGCTGGTGGTGCGGGGCGGCGCCGACGCCGTCGTGCCGCAGCGGTGGGCCGAGGAGGTAGCCGACACGCTGCCGGACGGGCGACTCGCCGTGCTGCCCGGACAGAGCCACAGCCTCAGCTACTCCGCTGCGGGGCCGCTCGCAGCGGCGATCGGGCCGTTCCTCGGTGGCCCGCCGCCCGGTCCTGACGCGCCCACCACCCGGCCGGCGGCCGACAGCATCGCGCAGTTCGACTCCGCCACGGTCGTCCTGCGTGCGGCGGCCACCGCCCTGCACGGCAACGCCGTGCCTGCCTTCGGTGCCGCGCCGCGGCCACTCGCCCCGCTGGTCGAACGGGTACTCCCGCTGGTCGACGCGCTACCTGCCCCGGTGCGGGAGCAGGTGTACCGGCTCGGCCGCGGCAGCGAGGCCGTGCCGCCCGCGGAGCTGCATGCCGTCAGCGCGGAGGCGGTGGCGCGGTGGATGGTGGCGCAGTATCCGCGGCGGTCCTACCCCGTGGCGATCGTCGGTTCGTCGAGCGGGGCGTTGGC
>DASYES010000291.1:0-3606 GCA_036498885.1 Pseudonocardia sp. | reverse complement strand
GAGTTCATCGCGGAGGCCAGGCGGCTGCGCAAGATGCTCGGCGGCGGCGTCCGGCAGGGCGGGGTGCTCGCAGCGGCGGGGCTGGTGGCACTCGACAGGATCGACCGCCTCTCCGAGGACCACGAGCGCGCGAAGCGGCTGGCCACCGGGCTACGCGAGCGCGGATGGCTCGTCGCCGAGCCACAGACCAACATCGTGCTGGTAGCCGTGGCCGACCTGGACGGCACGATCCGCCGTTTCGAGGAGGTGGGCGTGCGCGCGTCCACGATGTCGGGTCAGGTCCGGCTGATGACGCACGCCGACCTGAGCGACGCCGACATCACGGCGGCGCTGGAGCGGATCGGGCCGGTCGAGCCGTCACGGGCGGCAGGCGGCGCGCCGGCCACGTCGGGACGCGGAGCGGGAGCCCGCCCCGGACGCGCGGTGCTCGGCCAAGCGGGGCACTGAGAGCCGGATCAGGCCCGGCCGAGCCACCCGGCCATCCGCCTCAGCGCTTCCGCGATGTCGCCCGTCGCTCCCGCGAACGACAGCCGGATCCACTTCCCTCCGTCGACCGGATCGAAGTCGATACCCGGTGCGACCGCGACTCCGGTCGCGGCCAGCAGGCGGTAGGTCAGGTCCATGGAGTCGGCCGTCAGATGCGAGACGTCCGCGTAGACGTAGAAAGCACCGTCGGCCGGGGCGAGGCGTGTGAGCCCGAGCCGCGGCAGGCCGTCGAGCAGCAGGTCCCGGTTCACCGCGTAGCGGGCCACGTGCGAGTCGGACTCGGCGTAGCTGGTGGGGTCGAACGCACCCAGGGCGGCGCGCTGCGCGAGTGCCGGCGGGCAGACGGTGAAGTTGCCGGCCAACCGGTCGGCCGGGCGAAGCAGCCGCGGGGGCACGAGCAGCCAACCCAGCCGCCACCCTGTCATGGAGAAGTACTTCGAGAAGGAGTTGACGATGATCGCCTCGCGCGACGTACTCCACGCGGAGCAGGTCGCGGGGGCGCCCGCATAGGAGATGCCGTGGTAGATCTCGTCGCTGACCAGCTGGATCCCGTTGCGCTCGCAGTAAGCCGCCAGCGCAGCGAGTTCGCCAGGCTCCAGCACGGTGCCCGTGGGGTTGGCCGGGCTCGCCACCACGAGCCCCCGCACGGGGTCGTCCAGCTCCTCCAGCATGGCGACGGTCGGCTGGTACCGGGTCTCCGGCCCGCAGGGCAGCTCGACGACGTCGCAACCCAGCGCCGTCAGAATGTTGCGGTAGCAGGGGTAACCGGGCCGGGCCATGGCCACGCGGTCGCCCGCGTCGAACGCGGAGAGGAACGCGAGCAGGAACCCGCCGGAGGAACCCGTGGTGACGACCACCTGCTCGGGCGGGACGTCGAGGTCGTAGCGGCGGGCGTAGTGACCTGCGATCGCGGAGCGCAGCTCGGGGATGCCGAGTGTGACGGTGTAGCCGAGCACATCGCCGGACAACGCGGCCGCAGCGGCTGCCCGCACAGCGGGAGGAGCCGGGGTGGAGGGCTGTCCTGCGGAGAGATCCACCACGTCGCCGTGGGTGCGGCGGCGCTCGGCAGCGGCGGCGAGCACGTCCATGACGTGAAATGCCGGGATAGCGGCACGCGTCGCGATCGGGATCTCTGATGTCGCGGGGTTGGTCACTCTCCGAGCCTAAGCGGCCGGCGGCCGTCCTCCCGTGGGAGGACGGCCGCCGTGCACGGCTCAGATCAGGCTGGACACCAGGTCCGCGGCCGAGAACACGTCGCTGACCGCCCCGGCGTCGGGCACGTCGAACTCGTCGGCGTCGTCCGCGTCGTCCGCGTCGTCGAAGTCCTCGTCCGTCGCCTCGTCGTCGTCCGACGACGCCTCGTCGTCGGCGCTCGGCGCTCCGAGGAGCGGCAACTCCGGCAGGTCGACGTTGACCGGCAGGTTGACGGAGACCGGCAGCTCCGACAGCTCCGGCAGGTCGACCGGCAGGTCGAGCGGCAGGGAAGCGGTCACGTCGTCGGCCAGCCCGGTCACGTCGTCGGCCACGCCGGTGACGGTGTCGACCACGTCGTCGGTGCTCGCCGGGAGTGCGGGCAGCTCGACCGGGAGGGCCGGCAGCTCGACCGGAAGCGCAAGCGCGTCCGTGCTCGGCAGCGCGGGCAGCCCAGCGAGCAGGTCGGTGCCCGGCAACGCGGCCAGGGCATCCGCGCTCGGCAGCGCGGGCAACGACGGCAGTGCGTCGACGCTCGGCAGGGCGTACGCCGCCGGCAGGTTCAGCTGGAGAGCGCTGAGGTCCGGGGCACCCAGTGCCGGGAGGTCGGCGACGCCTGCGCCCCCGCTGGCGAGGTCGAGCAGGCCCTGGTCGATCCCCTGCAGCTCCAGGCCGTCGGTGGGCAGCCCGTCGGTGGGCAGCGCGGAGAGGCCCTGCGTGGCGAGGCCGGGGAGGGCGGCGAAGCTGTCGAAGCCGGCGTCCGTGCTGTCGGCGGTGTCGTCGTCCGCGTCGGCCAGGTGGGCCTCTGCAGCACCCGCCGGCCCGGCGATCGCGAGCAGGGCCATCGGTGCGCCCAGAACTCCGATCGCGGCCCGGCCTGCGATGCGCGACACGCGGCTCTGAGCGGTGTGTCGCGGACGTGCGTTCTTCGTCATGCGAGTCCTCAGTTCTCGGGGGAGCGAACGGATGACCCGGAGCAGACCCACGACCTCGGCCATCACGGGGAGCGACGACGATGTGAATCTGGCGGGCAGCAGAACCTTCTACCGCCACCCGTTCGGACGCAAGCCACAGTAAATGGCCACCGAACGTGGACGGAGCGCCCCGATCGGCCGCCGAGCACGCACTTTAGGTGTAACAGCGCAGTGAGAAGCGCTACCCAACATCACCCGATCGAGTGACAACCCCGGCCCGATGCGGAACCTGGACGTGGCCATGCGCGGCCCGAAGCGCGATGTCCGTGCGGTGATGGGATCCGGCGAGGTGCACGCCCCCGAGCCGACGGTAGGCATCCTCGCGGGCCAGCACAAGATCCGTTCCGGTACCCACGACGGACAGCACCCGGCCGCCCGAGGACACCACGGCCCCGTCGTCCCGGCGGCGCGTACCGCCGTGCAGCACGCCGTCGGCGTCTGCTCCCCCGACCACGTCACCGGCGCGCGGGAGGCCCGGGTAGCCCTCAGCCGCCACCACCACCGTGACCGCCGCACCGTCGGCCCATTGCAGCGGAGGCTGGGACGCCAGTGCACCGGTGGACGTTGCGTAGAGCAGCCGCGCCAACGGGGTGCGCAACAGCGGCAGAACGACCTGCGTCTCCGGGTCGCCGAAGCGGCAGTTGAACTCGATCACCTGCGGACCGGACGACGTGAGCGCGAGCCCCGCGTAGAGCAGACCGCGAAACGGCGTGCCCCTGTCGACCATTTCCCGCGCCACCGGCCGCACGACCGTGGCGACCACATCGGCCACGAGCCGGTCGGGCACCCAGGGCAGCGGCGCGTAGGCGCCCATGCCGCCCGTGTTCGGCCCGGCACCGCCGTCGCCGACGCGCTTGAAGTCCTGCGCGGGCAGCAGCGGCACCACGGTCTCGCCGTCCACCAGGCAGAACAGCGACACCTCCGGGCCGTCCAGGAACGACTCCAGCAGCACCGG
>DASYES010000290.1:0-2263 GCA_036498885.1 Pseudonocardia sp. | reverse complement strand
TGCCACCGTCGAGCGTGTCGCGGCGTCCGGCGCCGTGGCGTTGCTGGTTCGGCTCGGTCCCGCGGACGTCGCCTCCCCCGCCGAGCTGCGCGTGTCGTTCCCGGAGGCCAGGGCGGCCGCCGACGCAGCGGGCCTGCCCCTTGCCCTGCTCCCGCCCACCGCGGACTACCGGGCCGTCAGCCAGCTCGTCGCGACGAAGGTGCTCGCCCAGGCGACCCACGTGCTGCAGTACAGCGACCGCGTGCACCGCTCCCTCGGCGAGATCCACGCCCGCGGCGCCGGCATCCCCTCGCTCGCCTACGGGATGGCGCGGATGGGCGAGGCGCCCGTGATGGTCGTGGATCTCGACGGCACCGTGCTCGCCTACGAGACCACGGCCGCCGGCACCAAGCCCGCTCCGGCGCCCGTGGCCGCAGTCCTGGCCCGGCATGTGGAGGGCCTCGTCCGCGGAGAGCTGCCGATCGGCGCGACCGTGCTCGATCCGGTCGACGCCGCAGGGTCAGCGGTGGTTCCGATCGCTGCGGCGGTGATGTTCGGTGGTGAGATCAGCGGGCTCGTCGCCGTCCTCGAACCCCCGCACGGCGACCCGCACGACCGCGCGCAGCGGCGGATCATCGCCGAGGAAGGAGCGGTCCTCGTCGGCTCCGAGATGCTGCGGATCCGGTCGATGACCGAGGCCGAGGAGCGCACCCGCGGAGACTTCGTCGTCGAGCTCGTGCACGGCCGGTTCGCCGACGGCGGGCAGTTGCAGGCCAGGGCGCGCCACCACGGGTTCTCGGTGGACGGCACGTACGCCGTCTACGTGGCCGAGCTCGACCCCCCGGCGTCCGACGACGTGCGCGCCGTCCGCCGCTTCAACGCCGCCGCCCGAGCCGTGGAGCGGCTGTACCCCGAGGCGACGCTGCCGACCCTCGCCACCCAGATCGGCGGCAACCTCGTCGTGGTCCACCCGGTCGCGAACGGCGTCGACGCCACGGCGGTCCGGGACGTCGCGGGTGCCGTGCGACGGGTGCTGCGCGAGCGGCTCGACGCCGAGGCCCGCGTGGCGTTCGGCCGCGTGGGCACCGGGGCGGGCGGTGTGGCGACCAGCTATCGCGAGGCCCGCACGGCTCTCGCGCTCGGCCGCCGGGTCGACGTCCCTCCCGTTGCCGGATATGACGATCTGCGTATCTTCGTCGCCCTCCGCGACCTCGCCGACTCCGAGAACGGGCGCTCCTTCGCCGCCGAGATGCTCGCCCCGCTACGCCGCGCCGACGGCAACGCCCGCAGCCTCGAGAGCGTGGTGTTCGCCTACATCGCCGAGTCCGGCAACCTCAACGCCGCCGCCCGGCGGCTGGGCCTGCACCGCAACACCACGCTCTACAAGCTCGACCGCGTCTCCCGCGTGCTCGGGATGGACATCCGCTCCGCCGACACCCAGTTCATGGTGTGGCTCGCGCACCACATCGACACGCTCACGCAGGTGAACGACAGCCTCGACGAGGAGCTGGCCCCGCCGCCCTGAGTTCGCCCGCGCCGGCACCAGGCTGACCCGAGCCCGTCCCGAATCCGGGCCGTGTAGGCGGTGGGTCACTTCCGGATCACGGAAGTAAGAGTCCGACTCGGTTCCGGGCAGGGTCGTCTCGTGGGCCGCGATGCACCCGTGGTGCAGGCCGGTCGGAATCGGGTGACGGGCCCCCAATCACACTGGCCTATACTTCCACATGTCGGAAGTTGCCGGCAGTCAGCTGCCGAACGAGGGGGACATGTGGCCGGGCAGATCGAATCGACCGAGCGCGGCACAGGCCGCATTCAGTCGGTCGAGAGGACGTTCGAGCTGCTCGAGGCGATGAGTGACCTCGGTGGTACGGCAGGGGTCATGCAGCTCGCGGCCAGGATGGAGACACCCCCGCCGACGATCCATCGATTGATCCGCACGCTCGTCGAACTCGGGTACGTGCGCCAGCAGCCCTCGCGCGAGTACACGCTCGGACCCCGCCTCATTCGGCTGGGAGAACACGCCGGCACATTGCTCGGGAGCTGGGCTCTCCCCTACCTCCGGCAGCTCGTCGACAAGATCGGTGAGAGTGCCAACCTGGCGACGCTGGACGGTGACCACATCGTCTACACCGCCCAGATGCCCGGCACCCATGCCATGCGCATGTTCACGGAGGTGGGCAGGCGCGCGCAGGTCCACTGCACGGCGGTGGGCAAGGCGATGCTCGCCCAGATGCCGGTCGAGCAGGTCCGCACGATCGTCGAAGGGTCCGCGATGCAGGCGCAG
>DASYES010000289.1:0-3776 GCA_036498885.1 Pseudonocardia sp. | reverse complement strand
GCACCCTCGCGATGTCGCGTGGCCGCGGGGCGTAGGCGTTGACGAGCAGGCCGAGCGCGACGCCGACGACGCTCGGGTGCACGCCGGACTCCAGCACCGCGACCCACATCACCACCGCGATCGCGACGTAGATCGGCGTGCGCCAGAAGTCGACGAATCGCAACCCCAAGAGCGCCAGGAACAGAACGACGGCCAGGAGCAACGCCGTGTAATTCACCTGGTGGGTGTAGAAGATGGCGATCGCGAGCACGGCACCGATGTCGTCGACGATCGCGAGCGCGAGCAGGAACACCCGGAGCTGATCCGGGCAGCGCGGCCCGATCAGCGCGAGCATGCCGATGACGATCGCCGTGTCGGTCGAGATCGGGATGCCCCACGCGCCTGCGGCCGGTCCGCCCGCGTTGAACAGCAGGAAGACCCCAGCCGGCAGGACCAGGCCGCCGATGGCGGCCACTGCCGGGGTGGCGAGCGCGCGCATGCCCCGCAGCTCGCCCAGCACGGTCTCGCGCGATATCTCCAGGCCGACACTGAGGAAGAACAGCACCATGAGGCCGTCGTTGACCCAGTGGCGCAGGTCGAGGGTCAGGTCGATAGAGCCGACCGAGAACGAGAGCGGCGTGTGCCAGAACTCCTCGTAGCCCCCGATGTTGGCCCAGATCAGTGCCAACACCGCGGCGCCCAGAAGCAGCACGGCCGATCCGGATTCGGTCCGTATGAAGGACCGCGCCGCGCGACTCAGCTCGCCGCGCTCGGTTAGGGTCGTCACTGCCACGGGGGAATCCTGCCATCCGGGTTTCGGGCGCCCGACGCACATCACTGGAGGTCACGATCACTCTCGACCCCCGGATAGGGACTTACGACCACTTACAGGGCGTGCTCGGGGCGGAGCTGTCGCTCCTCGAGTACGGCGATTTCGAATGCCCGTACTGCCGTAAGGCGGCCCCGGTGATCGAGGAGGTCCGCGACCGGCTGGGCACCCGTCTCGTCTTCGCGTTCCGCCACTTCCCGCTGGCCGAGCTGCATCCCTACGCGCTCTCGGCCGCCGTCGCGTCGGAGGCCGCGGCTCTCAAGGGTCAGTTCTGGCCGATGCACGACAAGCTCTTCGCGGGCGACCAGCCGCGGCTGCGGCAGGAGGACCTGCGCCGCTACGCCGAGGAGCTCGGGCTCCCACCGGAAAAGGTGGTGTGGCCTGCCACACAGTTCGTGGAGGATCGTGTGGAGGCCGACTTCAACTCGGGGGTCCGCAGCGGGGTACGAGGCACACCCACGCTCTTCGTGAACGGCCGGCAGTACCACGGTGCCGTCTCCGTCGGAGACCTGATCGCGGCGCTGCTGGAGTAGGCGAACGGACGGGTCAGGCCGTCTCGCCCCGGTCCGCCACGCCGGCCGCGTCGAACGTGGCGACGTCTCGCAGCGCCTGCACGGCCGCCTGCAGGACGGGCAGGGCCAGCAGGGCACCGGTTCCCTCGCCCAGCCGCATCCCGAGGTCGAGCAGCGGCTCCAGGCCCAGGTGTGCGAGGGCGAGGGCGTGTCCCGGCTCCGCCGAGCGGTGCCCGGCCAGGCAGTAACCCGCCGCGGTCGGCGCGAAGGCGCCGGCCACGAGCGCGGCGGCCCCGGCGTTCACCCCGTCCAGCAGCACCGGCACCCGCAGTGCCGCGCCACCGAGCACGAACCCCGCCAGCGCCGCGTGCTCGAGCCCGCCGAACGCGGCGAGCACGCCGATCGGGTCGCGCGGGTCGGGCTCGTGCCGGTCCAGGGCCGCGGCCACCACCGCGGTCTTGCGAGCGAGCGTCGCGTCGTCGATGCCGGTGCCCCGCCCCGTCGCCGCAGCCGGGGTGGTGCCGGTGAACGTGCAGATCAGGGCCGCGGCTGCGGTGGTGTTGGCGATGCCCATGTCGCCCGTGACGAGACACCGGTTGCCGGCCGCGACGAGGTCCCGCGCGGTCTCGATGCCCACCTCGACGGCCGCCTGGGCCTGCGAGCGGGTGAGGGCAGGTCCGGCGGTCATGTCGGCCGTGCCGGGGACGATGCGGCGCGGCAGGAGGCCCGTGGCGGCGCCGGATCCCTCGAGCGGGCCGGCCACTCCCACATCGACGACGCACACCTCCGCCCCCAGCCGCCGCGCGAAGGCGTTGACCACGGCCCCACCGGCCAGGAAGTTCCCCACCATCTGCGCCGTGACCTCCTGCGGCCACGGCGACACGCCCTGGGCGTGCACACCGTGGTCGGCGGCGAACACGGCCACCGCAGCGGGTTCGGGTACCGGCGGCGGGCAGGCCCCGGCGATCCCGGAGAGGGTCACGGCCACGTCCTCGACCCGCCCGAGCGAGCCGCGGGGCTTCGTCATGCGGTCGAGGCGCTCGGCTGCGGCGGCGCGCGCCTCCGCGTCCGGCGCGGCGATCGCGGCGACGGTCTCGGCGAGCAGGTCCATCGGTTCCTCCCCGGGTAGCCCCCGCTGCCCGTACCGGTCGTGGTGCACGGCCCAGCCCAGCGGCCTGCGACGCGCCCAGCCCGCCGTGGCGAGCTCCGGCTCGGCCGCGAAGGCGGCAACGGGCCCGACGCACAGGTACGCCACGAGCTCCAGCCGCGGCGGGAGGCCGAGCAGCGCTGCCACCTCGCGCTCGTCGCCGAAACTGACCCACCCGACCCCGAGACCCTCGGCCCGCGCGGCGAGCCACAGGTTCTGGACGGCGAGGACCGTCGAGTAGGGCGCCATCCGCGGCTGGGTGTGGCGGCCCAGCGTGTGCCGGCCACCGCGCGTCGGGTCGCACGTCACGGCGATGTTGAGCGAGGCGTCCAGGATCGCCTCGATCTTCAGGTCCCGGAACGCGACGGCCCGGGCGCCGGGAAGCGACGCGGCGTAGGCGGTCCGCGCCGCGGTGACGTGGGCGTGCACCCGCTCCCGCACGCCCCGGTCCCGGATGACGAGGAAGTCCCACGGCTGGGAGAACCCGACACTCGGGGCGGCGTGCGCGGCGGCCAGCACGCGGTGCAGCACGGCGTCGTCGACGGGTGCACCGGGCAGGAAGCCCGAGCGAACATCCCGCCGGGAGTGCACGACCTCGTAGAACGCGTCGGGGTCCACGGGTACGTCAGCGCAGCCCGTGGCCGCGCCCGGAGCGTTTCGGCGGGACGACCAGCGTGGACAGGTAGGGACCGTGTTCGTCCGGGTCGAGCTCGCGGGCCGGGCGGATGTCCTCCCCGGCAAGGCCCAGCCCGGCGCCGTACACGGCGTCGTCGAGCCGGCCCGTCTCACGCAGGACGGCGAGGGTGGCGGGCAGCATCCGGCCGAACTTGTAGGCCGCCACGGCGTCCCCGCGCTCCAGTGCCTCCCGGAACCGCTCGGGTCCGGCGGTCATCGGGAACAGGGCGAGCGCCTCGCGCCCCTCCACCAGCGACGTCCCGCTGCGCGCGGCCAGGTCCTGCATCGCGGTGATGCCGGGTATCAGCTCGACCGACAGCTCTCCCACCACGGCACGCACGGACGCGGCGAGGTAGGTGAACGTCGAGTACACGCACGGGTCGCCGATCGTCGCGAACACCGCCGTGCCGCCCGGATGCCCGTCGAACCAGCGCGCCACCTGCGCGGCAGCCGCGTCCCATGCCTCTTCCCGGCGCTGCGTGTGCTCACGGTCGTGCAGCGCGAACACCACGCGCTCGATCCGCCACGCCTCGGCGTAGAAGAGCGCGGTCTGCTCGGCACGTCCGGTCTCGCCGGAGTCGGCGACGGGCACGAACACGACGTCGGCCGAACCCAGCAGGTTCGCCGCCTTGAC
>DASYES010000288.1:0-3306 GCA_036498885.1 Pseudonocardia sp. | reverse complement strand
CGTGAGCTGATCCGCGAGCGAAACGTCACCCGCGCCGCGGCCCGGATCGGCGTCTCCCAGCCCGCGGCGAGCGCGGCGCTCTCCCGGCTGCGCCGCCACTTCGACGACGAGCTGCTCGCCCGCGGCCGGGGCGGGTACGTGCTCACCCCGCTGGCGATGCAGCTCGCCGACCAGGTCGAAGCGGTGTGCGCCGCCGCCGAGCGGCTCTTCGCCACCGACACGTCCTTCGAACCGGGATCCACCCGGCGCGAGTTCACGCTCCTCATGGCCGACTACACCGTCGCGGTGCTGGGCAGGCGGCTGGCGACCGAGCTTTCCGCCCGCGCTCCCGGCGTCGATCTGCACGTGCGGCTGGTGCGCGAGCACTTCGCGACGGACGCCGCTGCGATAGTCCGGCTCGTCGACGGGATGATCGCGCCACCGGTGCGTGGCTTCGACCTGCCGAGCGTGCGGTCGGTCGACCTGTTCACCGACCGCTGGGTGTGCGTGGTCGACGCGGCCAACCCGCACGTGGGCCCTACCCTGAGCCTCGATCAGCTCGCCGCGATGTGCTGGGTGGCCCCCTTCCAGCCGGACCGCGGCTTCCCGGGCGCCGCGCCCATGAGCCGGCAGCTGGCGCGGTTCGGCATCCAGCCGCGAATCCGCGTGCGGGTGGAGAGCTACCAGGCGGTGCCGTACTTCGTGGCCGGCACCGACCACGTGGCTCTGCTGCAGGAGCGGCTCGCCGAACAGGTGGCCGAGCGCCTCGGCCTGCGGGTGCTGCCCTGCCCGGGGGAGCCCGAGCCGATCGTGGAGAAGTTCTGGTGGCACGCCGATCTCGACGGCGACCCGGCCCACAGCTGGTTCCGCGAGGCGCTCGTCACGCTGGCGGCGAAGCCCTGACCTAGGCCTATAGGTCCGATTGATGGTCTGGCAGGCTGAATCTCTATTTCCGGCGCCCGTCGTCTGCTGCTTAGCGTGTGATCCATGCCGCACGCGCTCACCGACCTGAAGGTCCGGACCGTCACCAAGCCTGCAGGGTCCGTCGGGCACGACGTCGACGCCGACGTCTGCATCATCGGCGCGGGCATCGCGGGGCTCTCCGCGGCCGTCGAGTCGGCGCGGCTGGGGCGGCGCGTGGTGCTCGTCGACGCGCTGCCCGTGCTCGGCGGCCAGATGGTCAACTCGCTGATCGGGCTGTTCTGCGGGGTGTTCGGCAACGCGCCGGAGCACCGCCGGCTCACCCACGGGATCTTCGACGACATCTTCCGCGACCTGGAGGCGACTGGCGACCTCTACTACCGCCGCCACCACACCACCGTCGTGGGGTACGACGAGGTGGCGCTCGGCCGCTGGGTGGAGAACACGGTGGCGGGGCTGGGCATCACCGTCATCACCGGCGCGGTGCTGGCCGGCGTCACCCGGGACGACGAGCGCATCCGGGCCGTCCGGCTCGGCACCCGGTACGGCACGGTCGAGGTCACGGCCACCGGTTTCGTCGACGCCAGCGGAGACGCCTCGCTGGCCTGGGAAGCCGGGTTGCCGTGCCGGCTGCCCGAGCGGGAGATCTACGGCTCGCAACAGCTGGTCGTCGAGAACCTGGACGAGGGCCAGCGGCCCGACCCGCAGGACCTGGCCGCCCGTGTCGCGGAGACGGCCGAGCAGTACGGGCTGCTGCGCCGCGACGGCCTCGCCTTCTTCTTCCCCGGCCGCGGCATCGCGGTGCTCAACATGACCCACATCGAGGCGCCGCTGGACCCCATGGGCGCGTCGCGGGCGCAGCTCGCGGGCAAGGTGCAGGCAGACCGGGCCGTGGAGCTCCTGCGCTCCGAGTACCCGGAGGTGTTCGGCAAGGCCCGGGTGCGCGCCTACGGCTTCCCGGGCAGGCGGCAGACCCGCTGGGTGCAGGCCGTGCACCAGCTGACGCTCGAGGAGGTGCGGGCGGGCACGCGCTTCCCCGACGCGGTCGCGCGCACCGCGTGGCCGATCGAGCTGCACGACAGCCCACAGGGCTACGTGTGGGAGACCTTCGGCCCCGACCACGTCCACTACGTGCCGCTGCGCTCGATGACGCCACCCGGCGTGCACAACCTGGTGGTCGCAGGCCGTTGCGTCGACGGGGACGCCGCCGCGCTCTCGAGCATCCGCGTGATGGGCCCCTGCGCGGCGATGGGCGCCGGAGCGGCCCACGCACTGGCGCTCGCCGGGGTGCACGGCAGCGTCCACGAGGTCGACCACGCCGAGCTCGCCGGCAGGCTGTCCCACAACCTCGACGGCTGAACCCGACTCACGGACGGTCCGAAGCCCGAGCGCTTCCCGTCCGGACGCTCCCACCACTTCCCAGGAGGCCGGCGATGTCGCTGTCCGAAGTCCGACGCACCACCATCACCGAGGCCGACGAACGGAGATCCGCCCGCGGCGGAGCGTTCTCGATGTTCGTCGACAGCTTTGACGTCTACCTTCCCGCGCTGGTGCTGCCCGCGGCGATGGCCTACTTCATGCCGGCAGGCCTACCGGCGGAGATCCGAGCGACGATCACCACGCTGCTGTTCACGGTGGGGCTGCTGGGCCGTCCGATCGGCAGCGTGCTGCTGGGCAATCTGTCCGACCGGATCGGCCGTAAGCGGGTCACGATGATCAGCGGATGGGGCTTCACGATCCTCACCCTGCTCATGGGCCTGATACCCGGCTACGCCCAGTGGGGCTACGGCGCGATCGTCGTGTTCGCCGTGCTGCGGCTGCTCGGCGGCATCCTCCTGGCCGGCGGTTACGCGGCGCCGATCCCGCTGGCGCTGGAGCAGGCCCAGGTGTCGCGGCGGGGTCGCGTCGGCGGCCTCATCGCCATCGGGGCACCGGCGGCGCTGCTCGTCATGAATGCGCTGCTGCTCGGGGTGCTCGACGGGGTGCCGGAGGAGGGCTTCCTGGCGTGGGGCTGGCGGATCCCGTTCTTCGTCGGGTTCCTGCTCGGCCTGGTGTACCTGTGGCACTACCGCAAGGTCGTCGAGGACGAGTCCGTGTACGCCGAGCGCAGGAGCACGGCCCGGCGCCAGCCCGTGGCCGAGCTGTTCACCGAACACCGCGCCCTGATCACCAGCGTCTTCCTGTTCACCTGCGGCTACTGGTTTGCGACGCAGATGTCGGTGTCCTTCCTCCCGACCCTGCTCGTGCAGGTGCTGGGCCGCAGCGCCCAGCTGAGCACAACGCTGGAGATCGTCTCCTCCGTCGTGACGATCGCGATGATCATGCTGCTCGCCGCGGTCGGGCAGCGGGTCGGCCGCCGCGCCCTGCTCATGCGCTGGGCGCTGGTGATGACCGTCGGGGTGGCCG
>DASYES010000287.1:0-3083 GCA_036498885.1 Pseudonocardia sp. | reverse complement strand
AGATCTCGCGCGCGGCGATGCCCGCGATCTTCTGGACCACGGAGGCGGCGATGGTGGTGCGGCCCTGTGACGACTCGTCCGCCAGCCGGGCAGGCGAGGAGACGGTGGCGCCCGGGGTGGTCTTGGTACTCGGGGTGGCCGTCGTGGGGGTAGCTGTGCTTTCGGTCATGGTCCCTCCGTGCTCGACTGTGCGGAGTGTTCGCCCGTCAGATGTCTGTACCCGCGAACACCTCACGGGAAGTCACCCGATCGGGGCAGCACGGCGATACTGCAGGAGGAGAGTGCCGGCCTCGTGCAGCGCCCCGACCAGCTCCAAGGCCCGCGGTTCGGTTCCGGGTGGCCCGGAAGCGATGCGCCCGGCGGTGCCGCCGGCGAGCAGCGGGCTGACGGTGAGGCAGAGCTCGTCGACGGCGTCGGCGGCGATGAGGCTGCCGAACAGCATCGGGCCGCCCTCGCAGAGCACCCGGTGCAGGCCGCGGCGGGCCAGCTCGGCCAGCACGAGGTCGGGGGTGAGCCGCTCCAGTACGACCACGTCGCCACCTGCCGCCACCAGCGCATCGCGGCGCTGCGCCGGGGCCGTTCCGAGGGTGAGGATGATCGGGGGCACGACGGTCTCGGTGAAGAGCCTGCTCGCGGGGTCCAGGTCGGCCGATCCCGTCACGACGGCGATGGGCGGCGGGGTGTCCCTCCCCATGGTCGGCTTCCGCGCGCCGCCGTAGTTCTCGGAACGCACGGTTCCAGCGCCGGCCAGCACGACGTCAGCGAGCCGGCGGAGGACTCCGAAGACCCGGCGGTCGGCGGCCGAGGCCAGACCCCCCGACCGGCCCTCCACGGAGACGGCTCCGTCGGCGCTGGTCACGAAGTTCACGCGCACGTAGGGAGCCGTGAGCCCGTCGGGATAGGCGTAGTGGGCCACGAGGGCGGTGTCGTCCAGCCCTGCGTCGTCCGGTCCCGCGTCGTCCGGCCCCGTGTGACCGAGCGCAGTGTCGCCGAGCGCGGTGTCCTCGGGCGGGGCGGGCGTGGCGGCGTCGAGCGTGCCGTGGGAGGACGGCAGGAGGCGGTGCACGCCGCCATCCCAGCATGGGACGCGGGCCGGGGCAGCCCGACCCGCGGCACCCGGCGGAGCGGATCACGACGCAGTCACAGATCACCCGTGCCCGATTTGCCAAGGCGAGGCTCACCTATGGTGATGCGGCATCGAACCGGTGCATGATCGGAACGCGGAGGACCACCTTGGGCGAGCACAGCGTGCTGACCCCTCCCGCGCCGTCCCCGGTACCCGGCGCGCTGCGGCGTCGCCGGCTGCTGGGGCTCGCGCTGCTGGTCGTCGTGCTCGTCGCGGGCTGCCTCGCCAGCATCGCCATCGGGACGAAGGCCATCCCGCTGGACGCCGTCTGGCACGCACTCCTGGCGCCGACCGGCACCGAGGACGACATCGTGGTGCGGTCGCTGCGGATCCCGCGCACCGTCCTGGGCGTGCTGGCGGGCGCCGCTCTCGGGCTGGCAGGCGCCCTGATCCAGGGCCACACCCGCAACCCGCTCGCCGACCCCGGCCTGCTCGGCATCAACGCCGGGGCCGCACTGTTCGTCGTCACGGGGATCTACGCCTTCGGCGTCACCGGCCTGCTGGGCTACGTGTGGTTCGCCTTCGCGGGGGCGCTCGTCGCAAGCGTCGCGGTCTTCGTTCTCGGGTCGGTGGGCCGCGGCGGCCCCACCCCGGTCACGCTTGCGCTCGCCGGGGCCGCGGTGTCCGCGTTGCTGGCCGCGCTCACCTCGTCGATCATCCTGATCGACGTACAGGCGCTCGACGCCTACCGGTTCTGGGCCGTGGGCTCGATCGCCGGCCGCGACGCCGCGGTTGCGGGCCAGGTGCAGTGGTTCCTGCTCGCCGGGCTGGTGATCGGGCTGGCCGGCGCGCCGGCGCTCAACGCGCTCGCCCTGGGCGACGACGTCGCCCGCTCGCTCGGTCACTCCGTGCTACGCAC
This sequence comes from Pseudonocardia sp., assembly GCA_036498885.1. Classification (GTDB taxonomy): domain Bacteria; phylum Actinomycetota; class Actinomycetes; order Mycobacteriales; family Pseudonocardiaceae; genus Pseudonocardia. The sequence continues at coordinate 1,098 of DASYES010000287.1, read as the reverse complement.
GCGGGTACTCGGCATCGTCGCGATCACCCTGCTGGCGGGCTCGGCCACCGCGGCCTGCGGGCCCATCGCGTTCGTCGGGCTCGTGGTGCCGCACGTCGTCCGCATGGTCACCGGGCCCGACTATCGCTGGCTGCTTCCGGCGTCGGCGCTCGCGGGCGCCACGCTGCTGCTCGTGGCGGACGTCATCGGGCGGGTTGTCGTGCGGCCGGGGGAGCTGCAGGTCGGGATCGTGCTGGCGCTCGTGGGCGGCCCGTTCTTCGTAGCGCTGGTGCGGCGGCGGAAGATGGTGGCCGTCTGATGGCCGTGCTGGACAAGGCCTCGCCGCCCCGAACCGCCCGGCATCGGGTCCCCGGTCGCCCCGCGCTGCGGCTCGGGCCCTTCTCGGTGGTCTGGCGGCCGCGCACGGTGCTCGTGCTCGGCATCGGACTCGTGGTGCTGCTGCTGGGCATGGCGCTCAACATCGGCCGCGGCGACTTCCCGATCAGCGTCGGCGAGGTGTTCTCGGTGCTGGCCGGAGGCGGTGACCAGGGCCAGCGGTTCATCGTCATGGACCTGCGGTTGCCCCGCTCGCTCACCGGTCTGCTCGTCGGTGCCGCGCTGGCGGTGTCGGGCGCCATCACGCAGTCGATCGCGCGCAACCCCCTGGCCAGCCCGGACATGATCGGCTTCACAGCGGGGGCGAACGCCGCCGCTGTCGGCGTGATCGTGCTCGGTGGCTCCGGCTGGTTCCTCGGAGCCGTGGGCCTTCCGGTGGCCGCCCTCGTCGGTGGGCTGGTCAGCGCCATGGCGATCTACGGGCTGGCGTGGCGGCGGGGAGTGCAGGGATTCCGGCTGGTGCTGGTGGGCATCGGCTTCGACGTGACCCTGACCGCCCTCGTCCACAGGCTGACCATCATTGCGGGCGTCACCGAGGCCGCGCGCGCCTACGTGTGGCTCAACGGCAGCCTCAACGGTCGCGGGTGGGAGCACGTGGTGCCGGTGGGGATCGCGCTGGCCGTTCTGGTGCCGGCCGCACTGGTGCTCGCCCACGTACTCGGAGGCCTCCAGTTCGGGGACGACACGGCACGCGGGCTGGGCATCCCGGTCGACCGCGCCCGC
>DASYES010000286.1:0-4253 GCA_036498885.1 Pseudonocardia sp. | reverse complement strand
TGGGGATCTTCCCCGGCGTGCTCATCGCGCTGACCGTCTTCACCTTCGTCACCCTCGGCGACGGCCTGCGCGACGCGCTGGGCCGGGAGGAGCGCACCGAGTCATGACCGGCGCTGCAGAACAAGTACCCGTGGGCCGGACCCTGCTGCGCGCGCAGGAGAACACCCTGGAGGTCGAGGACCTCGTCGTCGAGGTGCTCACGGAACACGGCTGGGCCACGGTCGTCGACGGGGTGACGTTCGGCGTGGCCCGCGGGGAGACGCTCGGCATCGTCGGCGAGTCGGGCTCGGGAAAGAGCGTGACGTGCCTGGCCGTCGCCGGACTGATGCCGCCGCGGCAGACCAGGGTGCGCGCCACGACGCTGCGTGTCCTCGACCACGACCTGACCGCGCTCACCTCGCGCGAGATGGACGACGTTCGCGGCCCGAACATCGCGATGATCTTCCAGGAGCCGATGACGAGCCTCAACCCGGCGTTCACCGTCGGCGACCAGATCGCCGAGGTCCTGCGCCGGCACGAGGGGCTGTCCCGCAAGGAGTCGAAGACCCGCGCGATCGCGCTGCTCGAACGCGTCGGGGTGCCCAACCCGGCGCGCCGGTTCGGGCAGTACCCCTTCGAGTTCTCCGGCGGCATGCGCCAGCGCGTCATGATCGCCATCGCGCTGGCGTGCAGCCCGGACGTGATCATCGCGGACGAGCCGACCACCGCGCTCGACGTCACCGTGCAGGCGCAGATCCTCGAGCTGCTGAAGGAGCTGCAGCGCGAGCACGGGATGTCGGTCATCTTCATCACCCACGACCTGGGCGTCGTCGCCGACGTCTGCGACCGGGTGCTCGTGATGTACGCAGGGCAGATCGTGGAGTCCGCGCCGCTCGACGAGCTCTTCGAGCATCCCGGGCACCCGTACGCGGAGGGGCTGCTCGCCGCGATGCCGCGGATGGACGACCCGTTCGCGGCGCTGTCCAGCATCCCGGGCCAGCCCCCGCGCGTCGGCGCCATGCCGGAGGGCTGTCGCTTCCACCCGCGCTGCGCCTACGCGCAGGACCGCTGCCGGACGGGCGCGCCGCCGCCACTCGAGCTACCCGCCCCGACGCACGCCACCCGGTGCCTGCGGCACCCCGAGCTCACCCTGCGAGGCACGACGTGAGTGCGGATCCGGCTCCTCTGCTCGACGTCCAGGACCTTGAGGTCACGTTCTCGCCGCGCAAGAAGCTGTTCCGCGAGCGGGTCTCGGTGCGCGCGGTCGACGGCGTGAGTTTCCAGCTGCACGACGGCGAAACGCTCGGCCTGGTCGGTGAGTCCGGCTGCGGGAAGTCGACCACGGCGCGCGGACTGCTGCGCCTGGTCGAGCCCTCTGCCGGCTCGGTGCGGCTGGCGGGCCGCGAGCTCATCGGGCTGCCGGCGAAGGACATGAGGACGGCGCGTCGCGACATTCAGATGGTGTTCCAGGACCCCTACTCCTCACTCGACCCCTCCATGCTCGTGCGGGAGTCGATCGGCGAACCGATCGACGTGCACCTGCGGCTGGGCCGGGCCGAGCGGACCGAGCGGGTCGCCGAGCTGCTGCGCCGTGTCGGACTCTCGCCGGACTACATGCTGCGCTACCCGCACGAGTTCTCCGGTGGCCAGCGCCAGCGGCTCACCATCGCCCGAGCGATCGCCGCCGACCCGCGAATCCTCGTGCTGGACGAGGCGGTCAGCGCGCTGGACGTGTCCACGCAGAACCAGGTGATCGGGCTGCTCGAGGAACTGTCCGCCGAGATCGGGCTGACCTACCTGTTCATCGCGCACGACCTGTCCGTGGTGCGCCACATCTCCGACCGCGTCGCCGTGATGTACCTCGGCCGGATCGTCGAGCACGGCGACGCGGCCCGAGTGTTCGACGCACCCGCCCACCCCTACACCCAGGCGCTGCTCTCCGCGGTGCCGGTGCCGTCACCGAAGGTCCAGCGTTCGCGCGAACGCATCGTGCTGGCCGGTGACCCACCCGACCCGTCGAACGTCCCACCGGGCTGCCGGTTCCACACCCGCTGCCCCTACGTCATGGAGGTCTGTCGAACCGTGGACCCGCTGCTGTCCCCCGCCCTCGGCTCCGGCGAAGTCGCCTGCCACCTGCACACCGAAGGTCCCCGGCTGGGCGGCGCGTCGGTGCGCACGATGCGGTCGGCTCGTCAGGCGCAGGTGCCGGCATGAGGTCCGCGCGCTGGCAGGGCATCGGCTCGATCGGCCTGATCGAGGAGCAGGCGCCGGTACCGGGACCGCTCGACGTCGTGCTCGACGTCGGCGCGTGCGGCATCTGCGGCTCCGACGTGCACGCCTTCGCCGAGGGCGCCTGGATCGCCGAGGGCTCCGCGATGGGACACGAGTTCGCCGGCACCGTCAGCGCCGCCGGTGCCGGCGTCCGTGACCTGGCCGTCGGGCACCGGGTCGCGGTCAACCCGATGGGTCCCTGCGGCACGTGCGCGCAGTGCGCCGCGGGCCGCACCAATCTCTGCGCCGACCCGCACCGCAGTGCCCGCGGCGGGCTCGGCGACCAGGTGCTCGTCCCGCACGCCGAGATGGACGGCCGGCTGTTCCGCATGCCGGAGGGGATGTCCTTCGAGGAAGGTGCGTTCCTCGAACCGCTCTCGGTGGCGGTGCGCGCGGTCCGGTCGGCCACCCCGGACCTCGACGCACCGATCGTCGTGGCCGGGCTCGGCTCGATCGGCCAGTGCGTGCTGCGCGTGCTACAGGCAGCGGGCGCTCGCGACGTGCTCGGGATCGACGTCTCGCCTGCCAGGCTGGAGGTCGCCGCCGCCACCGGCGCGGCGGTGTTCGACTCCCGCGCCGCGGACGCGCACGAGCACATCCTCGACCGTTGGGGCACGTCGAACTCGCCGTACCAGCCCGGCAGCGGCAACGTGCAGACCTTCTTCGAGTGCTCCGGGGCCCTGCCCGTGCTCGCGCTCGCCACGGCCGTCACGCGCGCCGGCGGCACGGTCGCGGTGGCCGGGCTGACCAGCACCACACCGCCGGTCGACGTCAACACCGTCGTGCAGAAGGAACTGCGGCTGCTCGGCAGCTTCGCCTACACGCCGACCGACTCCACCGAGGCATTCCGGCTCCTCTCCGCGGGCCACGTCCAGGTCGCACCGCTGGTGTCGCACCGCGTGCCGCTCTCCCGGGTCGCCGAGGCGTTCGCCACCCAGCACGCCGTGGACGGCTCGGTGAAGGTCGTCGTCGTCCCCGACTGAGCCGCCCCCACGTTCATCCGCACCTACCGAAGGGAAAACCCATGGGCAACGCGCTCGAGGGCAAGGTCGCCGTCATCACCGGCGGGGCCAGCGGCATCGGCCAGGCCACCGCCGTCCGCTTCGCCGAGGAGGGCGCCGACATCGTCATCGGCGACCTGGCACCGGCCGACGAGACGCTCCGGCTGGTGGAGAAGGCGGGCAGGCGCGGGATCCAGCTCCGGACCGACACCACGAGCTCGGACGACTGCGACGCGCTCGTCGCCGCGGCGGTCGCCGAGTTCGGCAAGGTCGACGTGGGCGTCGCATCGGCCGGGATCGCCACCGCCGCCGGCCCGAGCAACGTGCAGACCCGCGCGGCGGGCGAGCGGGCGACGCATGTCGTGAACATCGCGACGGAGACCTTCCAGCGCGTGCTCGACGTCAACGTCGTCGGGGTGATGCAGACCGACCGGGCGCTGGCCCGGCAGATGCTCGCGCAGGGCACCGGAGGCTCGATCGTCAACATCGCCTCCAGCGCCGCGCGGATCCCGCTCGCGGGCGCGGCGCCGTACTGCGTGTCCAAGGCGGGCGTCTGGATGCTCACCAAGGTCATGGGCCTCGAACTGGCCGCGACGGCCGTGCGCGTCAACGCTGTCGGGCCCGGCTACACCGCCACCCCGATGATCGCCGGGATCGAGGACAACCGCCCCGCCTTCGAGATGGCCATGAGCATCACGCCGATGAACCGGCTCGGCAGGCCCGAGGAGATCGCGGCCACGTGCCTGTTCCTCGCCTCGGCCGAGTCGTCGTTCATGACCGGGCAGCTCCTGCACCCGGCCGGCGGCCAGTTCACCGGCTGAGAGGACGCCCGTGCTCAGGATCCGCAGACGTCCCACGCGCTGGGCGCTCGCCGCTCTCGCTGTGCTCGTCCTCGCGCTCCCGGCCTGCGGCTCGGGTGGCGGGGCCGGCGGCGGCGCCGGCAGCGGGGAGCTCGACCCGAACGCCACGCTGCGCTACGCCTTCGTGCAGAACGTCGCGAGC
>DASYES010000285.1:0-7279 GCA_036498885.1 Pseudonocardia sp. | reverse complement strand
GTAGCAGGGTCACCCGGCCCGTTGGACAGGAAGAACCCGTCGGGGTTCAGCGCCTCGATCGCTTCGATCGACGTGTTCGCCGGCAGTACGTGCACCTCGATGCCACGCTCGGCGAGCATCCGCGGCGTGTTGGACTTGATCCCGACGTCGAGCGCGGCCACCCGCAGGCGGGGCGGGCCGCTCGGAGCCACCAGGTAGGGCTCCGGTGTGGTGACGGCGCCGTAGAGGTCGGCGCCGACCATCGGCGGGCTCGCGAGCACGCGGCCGACCAGCTCGTCGGCGGGGGCCAGCGCATCGCCGGAGAACACCCCGGCCCGCATCGCCCCGAGCTCACGCAGGTGCCTGACCAGCGCGCGGGTGTCGATGCCCGCCACACCGACGATTCCCTGCTCCGCGAGTGCGGCGCCGAGGGACCGACGCGAGCGCCAGCTCGACGGCGTGCGGCTCGGGTCGCGCACCACGTAGCCCGCCACCTGGATCTGCGCCGACTCGTCGTCCTCGTCGTTCCACCCGGTGTTGCCGATCTGCGGAGCTGTCTGCACCACGATCTGCCGGTGGTAGGACGGGTCGGTCAGCGTCTCCTGGTAGCCGGTCATCCCGGTGGTGAACACGGCCTCCCCGAGCCCCTGCCCGGTGGCCCCGTAGGCCTCGCCACGGAAGATCCGGCCGTCCTCCAGCACGAGTACCGCCGTCATGCCTGCACCTCCCCCTGCCTCGTGGTGATCCGGCCGCGCAGCACAGTGGCCGCCACGGTGGCCGGTAACCGCATGCCTTCGTACGGCGTGTTGCACGCCCGGCTCGCGAGCTTCGCGCCCCGAACCGTCCACACCCCCTCGGGGTCGACGAGCGCGAAGTTCGCGGGCTCGCCCACGGCGATCGGACGGCCCTGATCGGGCAGCCCGGCAATCTCCGCGGGCCGCTCCGACAGGACCCGGGCGACACCGCGCCAGTCAAGCAACCCCGGCTCCAGCATCGTGTGCACCACCACCGACAGCGCGGTCTGCAGCCCGAGCATGCCCGGCCGGGCCGCCGCCCACTCCGTGTCCTTGTACTGGGCCGCGTGTGGGGCGTGGTCGGTGGCGACGACGTCGATCGCACCATCGGCCAATGCCTCGCGCATCGCCTTGGTGTCGGCACCGGTGCGCAGCGGCGGGTTGACCTTGTTCACGGGGTCGTAGCTGCTGAGCGTGGCATCGGTGAGCAGCAGGTGGTGCGGGGTGACCTCGGCGCTCACCCGAACTCCTGCCGCCTTCGCCGCCCGCAGCACACCGATCGTGTGCGCCGACGACACGTGACACACGTGCAGCGCGGCCCCCGCCTCGCGGGCCAGCGCACAGTCGCGCGCGACGATCGTCTCCTCGGCGGTGGCGGGCCAGCCGGTCAGCCCGAGCCGGGACGCGACCACGCCCTCGTGGGCCTGCGCACCGCCCGTGAGCCGGTGATCCTCGGCGTGCTGGGCGATGACGACGTCGAGCGCGGAGGCGTACTCGAGCGCGCGGCGCATGATCAGTGGGTCGTGCACGCAACGGCCGTCGTCGCTGAACATCTTCACCCGGGCCCGCGAGCGGGCCATCGTGCCGAGCTCCGCCATCTTCACGCCCTCGAGCCCCACCGTGACCGCGCCGACCGGGTGCACGTCGACCAGCCCGACCTCCTCGCCGCGGCGGCGCACGTGCTCGACGACGACGGCCGTGTCGGCCACCGGGTCGGTGTTGGGCATCGCGAAGACCGCGGTGTAGCCGCCGAGCGCGGCGGCAGCGGACCCGGTGGCGACGTCCTCCGACTCCTCACCGCCTGGCTCCCGCAGGTGGGTGTGCAGATCGACGAACCCGGGGAGCAGGACGGTGCCGCCTGCGTCGAGAACCTCGATCCCATCGGGTGTGTCGAGGTCGCGGCCCATCTCCGTGATGACACCGTCGCGCACGAGCAGGTCGACGGCGTCCCCGCCGTAGGGCCGGGCTCCGGTGATCAGCAGGTCGCTCACGTGTTCCTTCCGTCCGCGGGCCGTCATTCCGGGGCTCCGGCCAAGAGGTGGTACAGCACGGCCATCCGGACGTGCACGCCGTTGGCCACCTGCGCGAGGATCGCCGCGCTGGGGCTGTCGGCCACGCTCGGCGCGATCTCCATCCCGCGCACCATCGGGCCGGGGTGCAGCACCACGGCGTGCTCGGGCAGCAGCGCCGCGCGCTCGGCCGAGAGGCCGTAGCCGATCGCGTACTCGCGGGCGGAGGGGAAGAAGGCGCCGTGCATCCGCTCGGCCTGCACCCGCAGCATCATCACCGCGTCGAGTGCGGGGAGCTCCGCGTCCAGCTCCATGCCGACGCGGCACGGCCATTCGCCGACACCGGTGGGCAGCAGCGTGGGCGGCGCCACGAGCACCACCTCGGCGCCCAACGTGGCGAGCAGCTGGACGTTCGACCGCGCGACACGGCTGTGGAGCACGTCCCCGACGATCCCGATCCGGCGCCCGGCGATCCCGCCGAGCCGGTCCCTCAGCGTGGCCGCATCCAGCAGCGCCTGCGTGGGGTGCTCGTGCGTGCCGTCACCGGCGTTGACCACCGAGGTGTGCGTGCCCGTGGTCTCCCGGTCGCGGTCGATCCAGCTCGCCAGGCGGTGGGCCGCACCGGACGCGGGATGGCGGACGATCACGCAGTCGGCGCCCATCGCCGAGAGGGTGAGCGAGGTGTCGCGCAGCGACTCCCCCTTCGACACCGACGAGCCACGGGCGCTCACGTTGACGGTGTCGGCGCTCATCCACTTCCCGGCGATCTCGAACGAGACCCGGGTGCGCGTGGAGTCCTCGTAGAACATCGTGATCACCGTGCGCCCGCGCAGCGTCGGCAGCTTGCGCACCTCGCGGCCCAGCAACGCCTGCCGGAGCCGGTCGGCGGTGTCGAGCAGGCCGGTGGCTGCGGCGGCGTCCAGATCGGTGACGGACAGCAGGTGCTTCATACGTCCTGCTCCGTGCGACGCAGCCGCACGCCATCGCTGCCGTCGATCTCGTCCAGTAGTACAAGAATCTGCTCATCGCGAGCGGTCGGCACGTTCTTCCCCACATAGTCGGCACGGATCGGCAGTTCCCGGTGGCCCCGGTCGACCAGCACCGCGAGCTGCACCGCACGGGGGCGGCCGTGGTCGGACAGCGCGTCGAGCGCAGCGCGCACGGTGCGTCCGGACATCAGCACGTCGTCGACGAGCACCACGAGCGCGTCGTCCAGCCCGCCGTCGGGCACGGCGGTGTCCTCCAGCGCCCGCGCCGGGCGCCTGCGCAGATCGTCGCGATAGAGCGTGGGGTCGACGGAGCCGATGGGCGGGGCGCTGCCCTCGAACTCGGCGATCTTGTCGGCGAGCCGGCGGGCCAGCACGGTGCCGCGGGTGGGGATGCCGATGAGCACGACGCCCTCGGCACCCGCGGTCTTCTCGATGATCTGATGCGCGATACGCGCGATCGTGCGGGTGACATCGGCAGCGCTCAGCAGCTCCCGGGAGGGAGTGTTCGCACCAGCCGGGTCCCCGCGGCGGTCATCCGCCACGAGTCGCTCCTTCCCCGCCTCACCGGACGGGTCTTAAAGGAAATCCGGTCGATCGAAACGCTACCAGCGTGCCCCGCCGGGAGCCCCCGCAACGCATCCCTGCATCATGAGCGTCACACCGCGTGGGATCCGCCACTGGCGACATCACCCTGAACCGGCCGCTGCCGGTGCAGTGAACTGTCACCATGGGAGAAGGCAGCGACGCAGCCGCCGCGGAGTAACGCCTGGCGGGGGACCCTCGATCAGCCGTTCGAGTGGTCCTCACGCTCTACGGCCCCGGGAGGGGGCAGCCAACTTGACCGATCGGCCACGCGAGCGCATGATTACTCTCCGTATTGATTGATTGCTCCCAGGGTGGCCGCGGTTGCGGGGGGCACCACCTCGGGACGGGACCCGGCGCACCACCGACGCGTCGGACGACACCCGCACCACCGGTACGAATTCGGTCCCGCGGCCGATGAACCAGCAAGTGAGGAGGTCGCCAGATGGGCGACTACGCCAAGGCGCTCGGCGGCAAGCTCCGAGCCATCCGGCAGCAGCAGGGGTTGTCGCTCCACGGCGTCGAGCAGAAGTCCGGTGGCCGCTGGAAGGCGGTCGTTGTGGGCTCCTACGAGCGCGGTGACCGCGCGGTCACCGTGCAGAAGCTGGCCGAGCTGGCCGACTTCTACGGCGTGCCCGTTGCCGAGCTGCTTCCTGAGGGCCGGGTCCCCTCCGGTTCCGAGCCGGCCACGAAGATCGTCATCAACCTGGAGCGGTTGCAGCAGCTGCCTGCCGACAAGGTCGGGCCGCTGGCGCGCTACGCCGCCGCCATCCAGAGCCAGCGCGGCGACTACAACGGCAAGGTGCTCTCGATCCGCGCCGAGGACCTGCGGTCACTGTCGATCATCTACGACATGACCCCGGGCGAGCTCACCGACCAGCTCATCGAGTGGGGTGTGCTTCCACCCGAGGCCCGTCCCACCGCATAGCCCGAGCCACGCCCATCGGCGCGCGGGCGCCGGTGGGCTGTGGTCGATGCGACTCCGGGCGCATTCACACCGGCGTAGCTGTGTGCTGCGCCCGGCAGGGCCCCGCGCCTATCCGCCGCCGCTGGTCAGCGAGTGGCGCGCAGGTGCTCTGCGATGTCGGCGATACGCCCCAGCACGCCGTTCAGGTATCGGGGGCTGTCGTCGGTGGACAGGGTGCGGGCCAGCTCGACGGCCTCCGTGATCGCCACCGGGTCGTCGATCTCGTCCACCCACAGCAGCTCGAACACCCCGATGCGCAGCAGCGCGCGGTCGACGGCGGGCATCCGCTCCACCGTCCACCCCTCGGCGTGCTCGGCCAGGAGCTGGTCGATGCGATGCCGGTGCTGCACGACGCCCTCCACGAGCATCGCGGCGTAGTCGGAAACGGGGGGCGCGTCATCGGTCTCACGCCGCTGAGCGAGCACCGCGAGCGGGTCGTCGCCGCGCGCCTCGGACTCGAAGAGGATGTCGAGCGCCCGCTTACGAGCCCTCGTCCGCGCCCGGATCATCAGCTTGAGACGCGGCCGAGGTAGCGCCCGTCGCGGGTGTCCACCTTGACCTTCTCGCCGGTGGTGAGGAAGAGCGGCACCTGGATCTCGGCACCCGTCTCGACGGTGGCGGGCTTGGTGCCGCCGGTGGAGCGGTCGCCCTGCAGACCCGGGTCGGTGTGGGAGATCACGAGCTCAACCGACGCCGGCAGCTCGACGTACAGCGCGACGCCCTCGTGCAGCGCCACCATCGCCGACTGGTTCTCCAGCAGGTAGTTCGCCGCGTCGCCCACGGTGCCCTCGGGGATCGGGATCTGGTCGAAGGTGTCGCCGTCCATGAAGACGAAGTCGGCGCCGTCGCGGTAGAGGAAGGTCATGTCCCGCCGGTCGACGGTGGCGGTGTCCACCTTCGTCCCGGCGTTGAAGGTCTTGTCGACGACCTTCCCGGTGAGCACGTTCTTCAGAGTGGTGCGCACGAAGGCGCCACCCTTGCCGGGCTTCACGTGCTGGAACGCCGTGACCGACCACAGCTGGCCGTCCAGGTTGAGCACCAAGCCGTTCTTCAGGTCGTTCGTGGTGGCCACGTGCGGGATTCTCCTGCGTCTCTACGGGGGCGTCGGTCGTCGGCTCGAGGGTTCCGCAGTGCGGGACTGCCGTAAACGCGCCGGGGTGTGCTGAGTGAGCGGCGCCTGATCGCGCCGTCGTCCGCGGACAAGCCTACCGCTAGACCTCCAACAGTTCCTTGCTGGTGCGGGTGAGCAGGTCCGGCTCGCCGTCGCGGACGACGAGGGTGTCCTCGATCCGCACCCCGCCGCGCCCCTCGACGTACACACCGGGCTCGACTGTCAGCACCATCCCCGCTGCCAGCGCGCCGGTGCCGGTCCTCGCCAGTGCCGGCGCCTCGTGGATCTGCAGTCCCACCCCGTGGCCGAGGCCGTGCACGAACTCAGCACCCCGCCCGGCCGCGTCCACCACGCTCCTCGCGGCCGCGTCGACATCAGAGGTCGCGGTGCCCGGGGCGAGCGCTGCGCGTCCGGCGGCCTGCGCCGCCGCGACGAGTGCGTACAGCTCCCGCTGCCAGGCGCCGGCGGGGCCGAGCACGACTGTGCGGGTCATGTCCGAGTGGTAGCCGTCGACGAGCGCCCCGAAATCCAGCGTCACCAGGTCGCCTGCTCGCAGTTGCGTGCCCGTGGGGCTGTGGTGGGGCACCGCGGAGTGGACGCCCGCGGCCACGATCGTGTCGAAGGCCGGACCCGTGGCTCCGTGGTCGCGCATGCGGCTCTCCAGGTCGAGCGCGACCTCGCGTTCGGTGCGGCCCGGCCGCAGTCCGCCGGCGGCCATCAGGTCGGCCAGGGCTGCGTCGCCTGCGGCGCACGCCGCCCGCAGCGCGGCGATCTCGTCGTCGTCCTTGACCGTGCGCAGCCGCTGCACGAGCCCGGGCGCGCGATGCAGCTCCACTCCGTCCCCCGCCTCGACCAGCGCCGCGTGGCCGTCGACGGTGACGGAGTCGGACTCGAACCCGAGCCGGTCCGCGTCCAATTCACGGCAGGAAGCGACGAGGGCAAGGGCGCAGGGCCGGTCGATCACGGTGTGCAGGTCGGGCACCTCCGCTGCCGCCTGCACCCGGTAGCGCCCGTCGGTGCACAAGCGGCTGTGGGAGTCGCCGTCCGCGTGCACGAGCAGCGCCGCATTGGACCCGGTGAACCCGGTGAGATAGCGGATGTTCACGAGGTCGGTCACGAGCAGTGCGTCGACGCCGGCAGCCGGGAGCAGCTCGCGCAGGGCGGCGCGGCGCGACGAGGAGGACATGCCCGCACTTTACGACCACCGCTGCGGTCATCCGCGGATGTGTCCGTTCGGCGATCACGGGGTACGCGGTGACCATGAGAATCGGAACGAGCATCGGCCTGATCGCGATCGGGCTGATCCTGGCCCTCGCCGTCCGGATCGACCTCGGCGGCCTCGACCTTCAGCTCGTCGGCTGGATCCTCACCGTCGTCGGCGTGGTCGGACTCGTGGCCAGCCTGCTCATCGCCCGGCAGAGCCGCCCCGTGATCACGCGCGACGGCGTGCGTCAGCCGCACGTCCACGACGAGCGCTACTGACCGCCGGAGCAGCGACCCCGGCCGGATGGGCCGGGGCCGGGGCCGGCGCAGCCTGATCCGCCCGCCATCTTGACCATGAAGCGGCTAAGTGATTTAGTCACTTAATGCCTCGCGCCGAGCGGACATTGTCCGAGCAACTATCCGAC
>DASYES010000284.1:0-4259 GCA_036498885.1 Pseudonocardia sp. | reverse complement strand
CCGGCCGGGCTGCTCGGCGGTCGCCACGACGGCCGACGGTCGGATCGCCGGGTACGTGCGCGGCTACGAGTACGACGCCGACACCGACCGCGCCGGTCGGCGCGACCTGTACATCGCGACCGTCGGCACCATCGCCGCCCGTCGGGGACGAGGGGTGGCGGCTGCCTTACTCGCGCACGTGCTGCGCGCAGCCCGCGGCCTCGGTTACGACACCTCGTCGCTCACCGTCGACGCCCAGAACCCGACCGGTGCCCGGGGCGTCTACGAGAGGGCGGGCTTCCGACTGCACCGCCGCGAGATCACCTTCGCCGCCCCCTCCTCACACCCCTGACCCGGCCCCACTCGCACACCGTCGTTGGTAGAGGCGCCTGGCTCGTCGGACTTGCCGTTTGAGCCTCGCTCGGTCCGGGTCGTTACGGTGGGTGCCCGTGGCCCCCTTCCCGCCCTCGCACCCGTTGGCCTGGCTCGAACCGCATGCCGCGCGGAGGCGGGAAGCCGGGCTCCGGCGCGGACTGCACACGCGCGGCGTCGCGGACCCCATGCTCGACCTGGCGAGCAACGACTACCTTGGCCTCACCGGCGACCCACGCGTGATCGCCGGCGGGGTCGATGCCCTGCAGACGTGGGGCGCGGGCTCGACGGGTTCCCGTCTGGTGACCGGCACCACCGCACTCCACGGCGAGCTGGAGCGCGCGCTCGCCGACTTCTGCGGCGCCGAGTCCGGGTTGGTGTTCTCGTCCGGGTACGCGGCCAACCTCGGCGTGCTGACGGCGCTGTCCGGTCCGGGCACGCTGATCGTCTCCGACGCCGCGAACCACGCCTCGCTCGTGGACGCTTGCCGCCTCTCACGAGCCCGGATCGAGGTCGTGCCGCACGACGATCCGGCCGTCGTCGACGCCGTGCTCGCCGCCCGCCAGGAGCAGCGCGCACTCGTGGTCACCGAGAGCGCCAACAGCGTCGACGGCGGGCTCGCCCCGCTCCGCGAGCTGCACGCCGTGTGCCGCGAGCGGGGCGCACTGCTCGTCGTCGACGAGGCACACGGGCTGGGCGTCGTCGGCCCGGGTGGCCGCGGCCTGCTCGCGCAGGTCGGCCTGGCGGGAGCCGACGACGTGGTCGTCACGGTGACCCTCTCCAAAGCTCTCGGCAGCCAAGGCGGAGCCGTGCTCGGGCCTGCCGCCGTCACGGCGCATCTCGTGGACACGGCTCGGTCGTTCATCTTCGACACAGGTTTGGCGCCGGCGTCGGTCGGCGCGGCGCTCGCGGCTCTGCGGGTCCTGCAGGCCGAACCCGACCGTCAGGCGGCCGTGCTGCGTGCCGCCGCGGAGCTCGCTGACGCGGCCGGGGTGCCGGCACCCGCCTCGGCCGTGGTGTCGGTCGTGCTGGGCGACCCGGCCAGAACGGTTGACGCCGCGAGGGCATGTGCCGAGCGCGGTATCCGGGTCGGCTGCTTCCGGCCGCCATCGGTCCCGGAAGGCACGAGCCGGCTGCGCCTGACGGCCAGAGCGACGTTGACGGACGCCGACATCGCCCTCGTCCGCGGGGTCCTCGCCGAGGTTCTCGCCCCCGCGGCCGCCCGATGACCGGCGCGATCGTGGTTGTCACCGGCACGGGAACGGGGGTCGGGAAGACGGTCGTCACCGCGGCGGTCGCTGCGCTGGCGCGTGCGCGGGGGCAGCGCGTGGCCGTGCTGAAGCCAGCACAGACGGGCGTCGGGGCGGGCGAACCCGGTGACATCGCCGACGTGGCGCGGCTCGTCCCCGGCATCACCACCTGCGAGCTGGCCCGTTTCCCCGAGCCGCTCGCGCCTGCCACCGCGGCCCGCCGCGCCGGGCTGGCCCCTGTCACGCCGGTCGAGGCCGCTGACGCTGCATGGAAGCTGGCCACGGACCACGACCTCGTGCTCGTGGAGGGTGCGGGCGGGCTGCTGGTGAGGTTCACCGACGACGGGGGCACCCTCGCCGACGCCGCCGCGGCGCTCGGTGCTCCCGTGCTGGTCGTGGCCACCGCGGAGCTCGGCACGCTCAACCACACCGAGCTCACTGTGGAGGCGCTCCGTGCGCGGGGCCTGATCTGCGCCGGTGTCGTGGTCGGCGCCTGGCCCGCCACCGCCCACCTCGCGGCTATGTGCAACCTCACCGACCTGCCGGCCGTCACCGGTGTGCCGCTGGTCGGGGCGCTCCCCGACGGGGCAGGCGCGTTGCGGCCCGGCGAGTTCGTGGCGGCCGCATGTCACGGCCTGGGCAGCGCTCTGGGAGGCGAATGGCAGACTCCAGAACCGTGACGACGATCGAGACCGACATCCTGGCCACGGCGCGCAGGCAGGTGCTCGAGGAGGGCACCGGCCTGTCCGAGGCGCAGGTCCTCGAGGTGCTGCGGCTGCCCGACGATGCGCTCGACGAGCTCCTCGAGCTGGCGCACCAGGTGCGGATGCGGTGGTGCGGCCCCGAGGTCGAGGTCGAGGGCATCATCTCGCTCAAGACCGGCGGATGCCCCGAGGACTGCCACTTCTGCTCCCAGTCCGGCTTGTTCGACTCCCCGGTCCGATCGGCCTGGCTGGATGTCCCGTCCCTGGTCGAGGCGGCCAAACAGACGGCGAAGACGGGCGCCACCGAGTTCTGCATCGTCGCCGCGGTCCGCGGTCCGGATGCTCGGCTGATGGCGCAGGTGGCGGCGGGCATCGCGGCGATCAAGGACGCGATCGACATCAACATCGCCTGCTCGCTGGGCATGCTCACCCCCGAGCAGGTCGACGAGCTCGCCGCGATGGGCGTCCACCGCTACAACCACAACCTCGAGACGGCACGCTCGCACTTCCCGAACGTCGTCACCACGCACACGTGGGAGGAGCGCTGGGAGACGCTGCGACTCGTGCGGGACGCCGGCATGGAGGTGTGCTGCGGCGGGATCCTCGGGATGGGGGAGAGCCTCGAGCAGCGGGCCGAGTTCGCCGCGCAGCTCGCGTCGCTCACCCCGGACGAGGTGCCGCTCAACTTCCTGAACCCGCGTCCCGGCACCCCGTTCGGCGACCTCGAGCCGATGGCCGGACCGGATGCCCTGCGCACCGTGGCTGCGTTCCGGCTGGCATTGCCGCGCACGGTGCTTCGCTTCGCCGGTGGGCGTGAGATCACCCTGGGCGACCTGGGTGCGCGCAAGGGCCTGCTCGGCGGGATCAACGCCGTGATCGTCGGCAACTACCTCACCACGCTCGGCCGCCCGGCGGAGTCCGACATCGACCTGCTCGGCGAGCTGCAGATGCCGATCAAGGCCCTGAACGAGACGCTGTGAGCGAGCCGCAGTTCTGCGACCAGTGCGGTTCGCCGGCCGATGAGGGCGAGCACCCGCGCTGCGCCGCCCGTCGGGAACTCGAACCGCCGCGGTTCTGCCCCGATTGCGCCCGGCGCATGGTGGTGCAGGTGACGCCCACCAGCTGGACGGCGCGGTGCAGCCGCCACGGCGAACGGCGGAGCGCCGATCAACGCCGCGACACAGATCATCTGCACGTCTGAAGCCGAGTCGCAAGGCACCAGCAACCGGTTCGTGATCATGACGAATGGTGGGCCACGGGCGCGTCCAGCATGCTGTGGCCATGGCGAACTGGAGCGGAGTCCTGCGGCAGGCCACGAAGATCGGTCTGGACCTGCTGTCGTCGCGCAAGCAGGAGCCGGCCGCTCGTCCGAGAGTGCCGGCCCGCAGCGCGTCGTCCTTGGACCGGGCGCGCACGATCATCTACTCGCCCGACCCCGACGGCACCGCGGATCCCGGCGAGATCGTCTGGGCGTGGGTTCCGTTCGAGGAGAATGACGGGCGGGGCAAGGACCGGCCGATCCTGGTCGTCGGGCGCCAGGGCGGGGAGCTCGTCGGTCTGATGTTGTCCAGCCAGCTGGACCACGCGGGCGAGTGGGACTGGATCTCCATCGGGTCGGGCCCGTGGGATCGCCAGGGTCGGGAGTCGTTCGTCCGGCTCGACCGGGTGCTCGAGGTCGGCGAGCACGACATCCGGCGTGAGGGCGCCGTCCTGGACCGGCACCGATTCGAACGGGTCGCGGGGGAACTGCGCGCGCGCTTCGGTTGGCGCTGACCGTCGAGTCCGGGCGTTTCGGGCCGGCACGCGGCGGCCATGGGCGGGAGCTGAACGAATCGCGTGCCCGGCCCTCCCGGCGGCTCGCGCACTGGCACTGGGCGACTCGCGTAGGGGGATCGGGCGACTCGCGCGCGGAACGTGGGCGACTCGCGGATCGGTGCGGGCGACTCGCGCACTG
>DASYES010000283.1:0-5856 GCA_036498885.1 Pseudonocardia sp. | reverse complement strand
TCGACATGTTCTGCGCCTTGAAAGGAGCGACGGCGACTCCACGTCGGCGGAGCCACCGACAGAGACCAGCGACGAAGACACTCTTCCCAGCATCAGAGGTGGTCCCGGCCACGAGCAGCGCCCCCCGCATCCCGCCACCCTACGTCGCAGTTCGGAGCCCTACTGCTGCCCCGGACCCACCTGAATCGGCACTTCGGAGCCCTACTGCCGGCACCCGACTACGGTGGACCCGTGCGGTTCCTTCTGCGGCCTGGGTGGATGGCCTTCGTTCTGGTGGTCATCGGGTTCGCGGTCGCCTGCTACACGCTGCTGGCCCCCTGGCAGTTCGGCCGCGAGGCCCAGCGCGACTCCGAGCAGCAGGCCATCGACGCCTCCTACCGCACGCCACCCGCCCCGCTCGCCGAGCTCACGTCCGCAGGCACGGGCGTCACTCCCGCACTGGAGTGGCGGCAGGCCACGGTGTCGGGCACCTACGTACCCGACGCCGAGGCGCTCGTGCGGCTGCGTGTGGTGGACGGCAAGCCCGCGTTCGAGGTGCTCACGCCCATGCGCACCGATGACGGGCGGCTCATCACCGTGGACCGGGGGTACGTCTCCACACCCAGCGGCTCGCAGGTGCCCGGCTTCGCCCCCGCCCCGGCCGGACCGGTCACGCTCACCGGCCGGCTCCGGGTGAACGAGAGCGACCCCCAGCACCGGCCCGTCTCCGTCCTCGACGGGCACCGCCAGCTCTACGCCGCCGACTCCCGCGCACTCGCCGCCGCAACGAACCTGAACCTCGAGCCCGGCTACCTGCAGCTCTCGGCCGACCAGCCCGGAGTGCTCGGCCCACTGCCCGTCACGGTCAGCGCGAGCGGCGCCCCCTTCACGAACTTCTCCTACGCCCTGCAATGGCTCACGTTCGGCGCGATCGCCATCTTCGCGATGGCCTACTTCGTGCGCCTGGAGTTGCTGCAGCGCCGGGGCAAGGACCGCCGGGCCGAGCGCACCGCGCTGCGCCAGGCCCTCGCCGGTGACGACGACGAGTACGACCCCCGGGAGAGATCCGCGCCGGACGAGACCCCGCTCGCCGACCGCTCCGGCCGGCAGTAGGTCAGGGCACCTGTGCCGGGCTGATCGCGTCAGAGCCGTCCGGATCGGAGGTCGGTGACCGCGACCCTCGCGGCCTGCCCGATCGCGGCGTCGGCGCGCGGGAGCATCGCGTCGGCACGGGCGGCGTGGGTGAACACGGCCACCGCGACGGGACGTTCCCCGTCGAACTGCACCACTCCGACCTCGTTGCGGATGGCGCCGAGGGTGCCGGTCTTACCCGCCACCCGAACCCCTGCATAGGGGAACCCGGACCGCAGCCGGTGCGGCCAGATCTGCGCACCGAGCACCTCGCGCGCGAAGCGGCACTGCTCCGCCGACGCGGCGCGGTCGGACCAGATCGCGTCCAGCAGCGTGGTCATCTCGCGCGCCGTGGTGGCGCTGCCGTACACGGGGTCGTAGGCCCTCACCTCGGGTGCCACGTCGTGGCTGGCCAGGGCCTCGAACGCGGCCGCGGTGTCGGCGGACGCCGTGTCGGCCACCAGCGTGCGGTGCACCTCCGCGGTGCCGCTGCGCACCCGGGTGCGGGTGAGGTCGAGGTCGGCCATCGCCTGGTAGAGCTGATCGAGCCCGACACGTTCCAGCAGGACGTCGGCAGCGGCGTTGTCCGACACAGCGACCATCGACAACGCCACGTCACGCCAGGACATGGTCACGTCGTCGCGCAGGATCGACAGTCCGGTGGGGCCCACCGTGCGTTCCGTCGGGACGATCGTGACTCTCTCGCGCGGGTCGATCGTGCCGGCGTCGACCGCCCGGCAGAAGGCGACGAGCAGCGGGAGCTTGTAGACCGACGCCATCACCACCGGCTCGTCCGGTCCGAGCCCGACCTCGCGGCTCCCGGAACCGCCGAGCGCGACCGCATGCAGCCATCCGCGCACGCCGGCGTCGGCGAAGATCCGGAGGATCTCGTGGTCGCGCTCGTTCACCCCGCGACTCCTCCCCCGAGCGCGGCGAGTACTGCGTCATGCGTGGCGGGGGCGGTGTCGGCGCCGCGCCACACGACGCGCAGGCGCAGCGGCAACGGATCACCGGCCACCGGCCTGCGCACGACGCCGGGAGCGGCGAGGTCGGGATCGGCCGTGACGGCGAAAGCCCGGCCCATGGCGACGAGGACCAGCGCGGCCCGGTCGTCCACGGCGGGAATCGCCGGTGCCGCGAGCCCACGTTGCTCCAGCGTGTCCAGGAACAGATCATGCGCCGCCGTTCCGTGCGGCCGTGGTGGCGCGGCCACACCGAGGCCACGCAGCGACCGGAGCACCACCGGCTCACCGGAGCGCGTCGCGGGATGATCGGCGGGGATCAGCAGCGCGGTGTCGAGGCGCACGACCGGCCCGCTGCGCAACGCACCCAGCAACGCCGGGTGGACGACGACGGCGAGATCGAGCTGACCCGCCGTGACAGCGTCCACCAGTTCGCTCGTCGAGGCGATGGTCATCTCCACCGGGCCACCGGCACGGTCCTGGCACGCTGTGGCCACGGCGGCCATGACACGCGGGCTGAGCTGCGGCACCGTACCGACGCGCAGCGACGTGGCAGCCTCTCCGTACGTGCCGGCCACCCGTCGCAGATCCTCCGCGCCCTGCAGGAGGGCGCGGGCGCGCGGCAGCAGATCGCGCCCGGCCGCGTTGAGTCTGACCCCGCGCGAACTGCGCTCCAGCAACACCACGCCGAGGCTGCGCTCGAGCCGTTGCAGGCCTTGCGAGATCGGGGGCTGGGCCATACCCAGCCGGCCTGCCGCGCGTCCGAAGTGTTCCTCCTCCGCGATCGTGACGAAGAACTCCAGGTGCCGGAGGAGATCCACGGGGCGGACATTAACAGCAGCGATATCAGATGCATATCGGGAAGGCCGTTGATTGCTATTTGCGATATCAGTCGCGCCCGGATTGTCTGAGCGGGTGACCAGAGACAGGAGCCGTCGGCGGGGCCTCGCCGTAGCGGCATTGACGCTAGCGTTGATGGTGACGGTCGCGTCGTGTTCGCTGCTGGGAACGTCCGGTCCGCGCACGGCAGCCGAGCGTTTCCTCACCGCGCTCGCTCAGGGCGACACGGCCGCGGCTGCCGCCACCACCGACGACCCGCCGGCGGCCACCACGCTGGTCAACGCGGTGTTCGACGGACTGGAGCATCCGCGGCTCACCACCGGCCTGGAGGAGGTGACCGACGAGCAGTTCTCCTACCGGGCCACCTGGGACTTCGGTAACGGGCGCGTCTGGTCCTACCTCGCGCACGCCACCCTCCGACAGGCAGGCGACGGCTGGCAGGTCCACTGGGCGCCGTCGGTCCTGCACGACGCGCTGCAGCCCGGGGACGGGCTGCAACTCCGGACGTTGCCCGCGACACCCGGACGCGACCTCGACCGGGGCGGGGCCCCGCTCATCCAACCCGGGACGGTGACGCTGGTGCGACTGGACCCCGCCCGCACCACGGATCCGAACCACACCCTGAACACCGTCGCACCCGTCCTCTCCCGGATCGATCCGAGCGTGACACGGGCATCGCTGCGCAGCGCCGCGGCAGGCGCCACCGGGCCGGTCACGCTGATCACCCTGCGCGAGGAGGACGCCGCCCGCGTCGAACCGGCATTGCGTGACGTTCCCGGGATCGTGCTCTCCGAGCAGCAGCGCCGCCTCATCGAGCGCGGGCTGTCCTCACCGGCCCTGACCGAGCTGGCGAAGGACCAGGACACGGCCGGGGCGGGCTGGCAGGTCGTCGTGGTCGACACCGAGGGCACCGTCCGCACCCGCCTCGCCGGACAGGACCCCGCACCGCCCCAGGACGTGACGCTCACCCTCGACCTCCACGCCCAGACCGCCGCGCAGGACGCGCTACGCAGGCTCGACGAGCCGGCTGCGCTCGTCGCGATACGCCCGTCCACCGGGGAGATCCTCGCCGTCGCGCAGAACCCGGCCGCCGACGCGGAGGGCCCGATCGCGATCACCGGCGTCTTCCCGCCCGGATCGACGTTCAAGGTCGTGACCGCGACGGCCGCCCTGGATGCGGGCGCCGTCACCCCCGACACCGTGCTCCCGTGCCCCGGCACGGAGAACATCCAGGGCCGCCAGATCCCGAATGACGACGGGTTCGACCTCGGCTCCGTGCCGCTGCACACGGCGTTCGCGCACTCGTGCAACACCACCTTCGCCCGCATCGGCGTCGGTCTGGAACCCACCGCGCTGCGCAGGACCGCGGCTCGTCTCGGTCTGGGGACGGACTGGGACGTCCCCGGGATCACCACCGTCACCGGCACCGTCCCGGACGCAGCGACGCCGGCCGAGCAGGTCGAGAACTCCATCGGCCAGGGGCGCGTCGTCGCCAGCCCGTTCGGCATGGCCATGGTCGCCGCCACCGTGGCGCACGGTCGCACTCCGAGCCCGACCCTGATCCAGGGCCGGCCCGGGACCCTGACCCGCGACGGCGGCGAGCAGGCACCGCTCCCCGACCAGCTGCGGGCCGAGCTCGCCACGATGATGCGGGAGACCGTCACCGACGGCTCGGCCTCGCAACTCGCGGATCTGCCCGACGTGACCGGCAAGACCGGCACCGCCCAGTTCGGCGACGGCACCCGGTCCCACGGTTGGTTCATCGGCACCCGGGGCGACCTGGCCTTCGCCGTCCTCGTAGTCGGCGGTGAGACCTCGCGACCGGCCGTCGACGCCGCAGGGCGCTTCCTCGAGGCCACGCCTAATCCCTAGTGCCGCGGAAACGACACCAGCCGGCGCACATGAGGAGTACGACCATGCACAACCCCACGGTCGGCCGGCGCGCGGTACTGGGAGCCGCGCTGCTGCTGCCGCTCATGGGCTGCAGCCCAGCACCCGTCCCGCCGGCCCCGTCACCCCCGGCGCCTGCACCCACCCCCGCACCCGCCGCGCTCGGCCTGCTCGCCGAACTCGAGACCCGATTCGACGCGCGGCTCGGCCTCTACGCGGTGCACACCGGCACCGGACGAGAGCTCGCCCACCGCGCCGACGAGCGGTTCCCCCTCTGCTCGACGTTCAAGGTCCTCGCCGTTGCCGCGATGCTCGCCAGGACCCCGCCTGAGCACCTGCGGACCCGGATCCGCTACGGCGCGAGCGACGTCGTGGAGAACTCCCCGGTCACGGCGGGCCACGTCACCGACGGACTCACCGTCGCCGAGCTCTGCGACGCCGCGATCCGCTACAGCGACAACACAGCAGGCAACCTGCTGCTCGACGACATCGGCGGGCCAGGCGCCGTCACCGACTACGCACGCCTCCTCGGCGACGGCGTGACCCGTCTGGACCGCCGCGAGACGGAGCTCAACAGCGCGATCCCCGGAGACGACCGTGACACCACCAGCCCCCGCGCCATCGCAGGCGACATGCGCGAACTCGTCCTCGGCGAGCGGCTCGACCCCGCCGACCGCGCCCTCCTGACCGACTGGCTCGTTCGCAACACCACCGGCGGCGCCCGCATCCGAGCCGGCCTGCCCCCCGGCTGGCGGGTCGCCGACAAGACCGGCTCCGGCAGCTACGGAGCCGCCAACGACATCGCCGTCGCCTGGCCTCCGGGTGGCGCCCCGATCGTCCTCGCGGTCCTGTCCGCCCGCGACGGCCGCGAGGAACAGGCCGACAACGCCCTCATCGCCCAGGCCGCGGCCCTCACGGCAGCCGAACTCCGCTGACCTCTCGTGCCGGGCCGCCCGGTCATGAATACCGGTTGGGGGACGCGCAGCCGTGTGTAGTCCGCATCCATGATCATCGTTTGGGCCCAACAGCCGCCTGTAGTGCGGCCGCCGGGCCT
>DASYES010000282.1:0-7434 GCA_036498885.1 Pseudonocardia sp. | reverse complement strand
CCGGCGTGCTGCGCGAGGTACTTGAGCAGCTCGAACTCCTTGTAGGTGAGCTCGAGGAGCCGGCCGCGCAGACGCGCGGCGTAGGTGGCCTCGTCGATCACCAGCTCGCCCAGCACCAGTGCTCCGCCCTCGCGGCCGGTGTCGCCGCCTGGACGCGACTTGAGCAGCCGCAGGCGGGCGTCCACCTCGGCCGGACCGGCGCCGGGCAGCAGGATCTCGTCGACGACCCACTCCCCTGAGACCGCTACCAGCCCGCCCTCCGTGAGCACTGCGACGACCGGGACGTCCATGCCGGTGCTGCCCAGCAGCCGGCACAGGCTGCGGGCGGCCACGAGGTCGGTGCGCGCATCCACCAGCACGGCGTCGTGCGGACCGGCGTCGAGAAGCGCGGCCACCTCGGGCGCTGCCGTGCGGACCCCGTGGGGGAGCAGGGTCAGAGCCGGCAGCACGGACCCGGGATCGGGATCGGCGGTCAGCAGAAGGAGTTCCACGTGGTGCCTCCTTTCCACACCGGAAGTCGAGGCGCCGGTGCGACACCGCTCGACCGTTCACGGCGGGCGGCTCTGACGCACCGTTCACACCCGCGCGACCCGGTCGGAACACACCACGCGGATCGATGCAGGATAACCGGGTGAGGGCCGATGACACGAGCAGCGCGGCAGAGGTCACGCCCGGTCCGGTGGACGTGACCAGCGCGGACGGTGTACGTCTCTCCGGCATCCATCTCCCGGGTCCCGGAGGCGACACGGCGATCGCGGTGTGCCACGGATTCACCCACCACACCCGCCATCCCGCCACCCGGGCGGTGCTCGCGGCCCTGAGCCTCGACGCCCCCGTGGTGGCCCTGGACATGCGGGGACACGGGCGGTCCGGAGGCCGCAGCACCGTAGGCGATCGCGAGCTGCTCGACCTCGACGCGGCCGTCAGGTGGGCCCGCGCGGCCGGCTACGCGCGAGTCGCGACGATCGGCTACTCGCTGGGTGCTGCCGTGGCGCTGCGGCATGCCACTGCGACCGGAACCTCGCGCCCCGACGCGGTCGTCGCGGTCAGCGGCCCCGCCCGCTGGTACTCCCGGGAGACGCCGGCGATGCGGCGCGTGCACTGGCTGCTGGAACAGCCGCACGGCCGGGCCGTCGCTCGCCTGCTCGGCGTGCGCCTCGACTCCTCGTGGGAGGTGGTCCCGCCGTCCCCGGTGGAGGTCGTCGCCGACGTCGCACCCGTGCCGTTGCTGCTGGTGCACTTCACCGGTGACCGCTACTTCTCGGCCGCCCACGCGCAGGCACTGATGGCGGCTTCCGGCGGTCACGCGCAGCTGTGGACCGAGCCCGGCGCGGGCCACGGTGAGAGCGGCACCGGTCCCGAGCTCGCCGAGCGGACCGCGCGGTGGGCGCTCACGGCGGCGGGAACAAGCAGCCCGGGCGAACTCACCAGGGGCGACAGCTCTACGGTCGGACCCCGCACCCCGGCAGAACGCCGGGCACGAGGGTCGGAGGTCGGATGAGGCGCGTCGTCATCGGGCTGCTCGTGCTGGTCGGGCTGCTCGTGGCCGTCGACTACGGGTCCGCCGCCCTCGCCGAGTCGGCCGTATCGCGGCAGATGCGGGAACAGATCGGGCTGGCGGACGACCCGTCCGTGCGTATCAACGGCTTCCCGTTCCTCACGCAGGCGGTGTCCGGCCACTACCGCAGTATCGACATCGACGCGGCCCGCATCCGCCTCGGGCAGCTGCAGGAGCTCGACGTCTCGGCGCAGCTCCGCGACGTCACGGCACCGCTGTCGATGATTCTGGGCTCCGGCCCGAAGACGCTGCGCGTGAGCGAGGCGGAGGGCACCGTGCGGGTGTCGGCCACCGACGTGCAGCGACTCCTTCCCGGCATCAAGGACCTGCGCATCGACACGCTCGACGACGAGGCGCTGGAGCAGGTCGTCGACGACGGCGGCGACGCGTCGCTCGCGGATCTCGACCCCGACCACGCCGCGCGGTTCTCCGGCACCGCCACGTTCCTCGGCCAGAAGGAGGACGTGTCGGTCATCGCGGTCCTGCAGCTCGACTCGGGCCAGGCGGAGATCATCCCGCGGGACATCCGGCTCGGCGACGACCAGAAGCCGCTCCCGCAGGCCCAGCAGCGCGCGCTGCAGCAGCTGTTCACCGTGCGCATCGATCCCGGCTCGCTGCCCCTGCAGATCACCCCGACGGCGCTCAAGGCGGACAACGGGACCTTGGAGATCAGCGGCGAGGCCAAAGACCTCACCCTCGGCGCAGGCGGCGCCCCGGCGTCCTCCTGAGCGTCAGCAGCGCACCTTTCGGGAGTAAACGAGCACCACTGCCGTGTTGGGGACGAACGTGATCGACGCGGCAGGAGTCTGGGCGCTCGTGGCCACGCTCGTGCTCGCCACGGAGGTGGGCCTCGTGCTGCGCTCCCGCAACGGGCGGTTGCGCACCGCTGGCCCGGCCACCGGCGGGTGGGCGTTGGTCAGAGCCTCCTGCAGCGGTTCGGCCCGGGTGCACCTGCTGCAGCTGTCCTCGCCCGTCTGCAGCCCGTGCCGGCAGACGGCCGCGCTGCTGACCGAGCTCGCCGCCCGCCGCCTCGGCGTGGGCCACCGCGAGATCGACGTGGCCGAGCGGCCGGACATCGCCCGCGAGCTGCCGGTGACGCGGACGCCCACGGTGGTGGCCTTCGGACCCGACGGGCCGGAGCTGCTGCGCGTGTCGGGGGTGCCGCGGCTGCCGGAGCTGGAAGCCGCGATCGCGCCCGGCCGCGCCGAAGCTCCTCCGGTCTGATGTCCGGACCTCCGCTTTCGTCCTCTGAGCACGGCTGCCGAAAGTGGCCGACCTCGGCTACCCTCGCGTCCGTGTGCTGGCCGCTGACCCGACGACGCGCAGTTGACCTGTGCCGCGTCGGGAGCTGCCTCTGTCGCACCTCCTGAGATACGCGTTCGTTCGCACCGTCCTCAGGAGCGTTTTCTTGTCCACATCCGCCACCCCCGCGCGCCGCGACCCACCGGTCGATCCGCGCGGTGCCCGGTTCTCGGCGGCGCTCACCACCGTCGTGCTCGCATTGGTGCTCGTCAGCGGCAGCGGCTGGCTGCTCGCCGCTCAGGCACTGGTGTTCGCGCTCGGCGCGGTCGCCGGTCTCCGGTTCGCGCCGTACTCGGTGGTGTTCCGCAAGCTCGTAGCGCCGCGGCTCGTCCCGCCAACGGAGAAGGAAGAGGCCGCTCCCGTGCGGTTCTCCCAGACCGTCGGGCTCGTGTTCGCCGTCGTCGGCGCCGCGGGGTACTTCGCGAACCTCACCGCACTCGGCGTCATCGCCACCGCATTCGCGCTGGCCGCCGCCTTCCTCAACGCCGCCTTCGGCTTCTGCCTGGGCTGCGAGATGTACGGCCTGATCGCCCGTTTCCGGAAGAACAACGAACAGGGAGCCACCGCATGAGCCGCCAGGACGTCCTGGTCACAGCAGACTGGGCCGAGAAGAACCTCGGCACCGAGGGGATCGTCTTCCTCGAGGTGGACGAGGACACCACCGCCTACGACGGCGGGCACCTGCCGGGCGCCATCAAGGTCAACTGGACCAGCGAGCTCCAGGACCTGGTGCGCCGCGACATCGTCAACAAGGAGCAGTTCGAGCAGCTGCTGTCCGCCAAGGGCGTCGGCAACGACGACACCGTCGTGCTCTACGGCGGCAACAACAACTGGTTCGCCGCCTACGCCTACTGGCAGTTCAAGCTCTACGGCCACCAGGACGTGAAGCTGCTCGACGGCGGGCGCAAGAAGTGGGAGCTCGACGGGCGCCCGCTCACCTCCGACGTCACCGGGCGCACCGCCACCAGTTACACCGCCCAGGAGCCGGACAACTCGATCCGCGCCTTCCGCGACGAGGTGGTCGAGGCGATCGGCGGCAAGAACCTGATCGACGTGCGCTCGCCCGACGAGTTCTCCGGCAAGATCCTCGCCCCGGCGCACCTGCCCCAGGAGCAGTCCCAGCGGCCCGGCCACATCCCCTCCGCGATCAACATCCCGTGGAGCAAGGCGGCCAACGAGGACGGCACCTTCAAGTCCGACGACGAGCTCAAGAAGCTCTACGACGACGCAGGCTACGACGAGAACCTCTCGACGATCGCCTACTGCCGCATCGGGGAGCGCAGCTCCCACTCGTGGGTGGTGCTGCACGAGCTCCTCGGCTACGCCGACGTCAAGAACTACGACGGCAGCTGGACCGAGTACGGCTCGCTCATCGGCGTGCCGATCGAGCTGGGGACGGGTCGCTGATGTGCGGAGCACCTGACCAGGCCGTCGCGCTCCCGCCCGGCACCGACCTGACAAGGGAGACCGTGCTCACCGGGCGTGTGCTGGCCGACGGCCAGCCGGTCGCGGGCGCGTTCGTCCGGCTCCTCGACGGCACCGGTGAGTTCACGGCGGAGGTCGTCGCCTCCGCCAGCGGGAACTTCCGGTTCTTCGCGGCACCAGGCACGTGGACGCTGCGTGCGCTGTCCCGCTCGGGCAACGGCGAGACCGTGGTCAGCGCCGACGGGCCCGGTCTGCACCAGGCCGAGGTGGCCGTGGCGTAGGCCCAGTGAGTCTCGGGAAGAGCCCCGTGCACGCGACCTCGTTCGCGGCTCGGGGCTCTTCCCGTGTGGCGGGCCCGGCCCGACGGCGCCGCACGCGCTAGTGTCGTGGAAACGAGGTTCCTTGCCCGGATCCGGTGTCCAGGTGCAGTGTCCCTACGGGACACCCGCACCCGGGCAATCGCAAGGCGGAGGAGGCACCGACACCGCTGTTGTATCGGCGCCGAACGACAACGCCGCGTGGGCGCCGGAGGCGGGTAGGACGACCTCGTTTCCACGGCACTAGGCTCCGCGCCCGTGAACTGGTTCTTTTCCGGCCTGCTGATCGCCGCGAGCGCCGGCATCTTCGGGTTCACCGGTTACCTGCTCCGGCGGCTCTTCACGACGGAGCCGGGCATCCCGGACGTCAGCAAGGAGGTCGGCCCGTGACAGGACCGGACGCCGAGTCCCCGCAGACGATCCCCGGGCCGGCCAACGCCGCACCCGACTCCCCTCGCCGCAACCGGCCGCGGTTCGACGACCTACCTGTCCCGGACGACACCGCCAACCTGCGGGAGGGCCCCGACCTGCACGAACAGTGCCTCGGCCTGCTCCCGCTGATCGGCGTGTGGCGCGGTGCGGGCGAAGCCGTCTATCCGACGATCGACGGGCCGTACGCCTACGGGCAGCAGCTCGTCTTCGCCCACGACGGACGCCCGTTCGTGTCCTACGAGGCGAGGGCGTGGCTGCTGGGGCCGGACGGTGAGGTGCTCCGACCCGCGGCGCGGGAGGTCGGCTTCTGGCGGCCACAGCCGGACGGTGAGCTCGAGGTGCTCATCACACACGCCACGGGGGTCAGCGAGATCTTCTACGGCCGCGCCCGCAACCTGACGTCCTGGGAGATCGAAACCGACGCGGTGGTGCGCACGGCGTCCGCCAAGGAAGTGTCGGCCGCGCACCGGCTGTACGGGCTCATCGAGGGCGGCGACCTCGCCTACGTCGACGAGCGGGCGATGGAAGGACACCCGCTGCAGCCCCACCTCTCGGCCCGGCTGAGCCGCATCGCGGGCTGATCGGCACTAGTTCAGGGGCGAAGCGGGAGTCACCAGGGCACGCACCTCGTCGACCGGGAGTCCGGCGAGCCGGGCGAGCTGCTCCGGGCGCAGGCCGCTGCCGGCCAGCCGCTGCAGCACGTCCTGGAGCTGGGTGCGGCACGCTTCCAGCTCGGCGGCGGCACCGACCGCTCGCGCCGGATCATCGAGGAGCACGGCGAGCAGCCGGTCCCGCGCGTCGGCCCGCGCAAGGGACGGCTGAGCCGGGGCCGACGGGGTCGACGGCGGCGGGGTCGGGACCGATGCGTCCGATGGCCCCGGGTCCGACGGGGACGAGCCCCGGTCCGGACCGCTCAGCCGCTGGTCGATCCGGTTGCCCTGATCGGTCCCGTTGATCTTGTCGTCGATCCCGCTGCGCTGGTCGATCCCGTTTCGCTTGGCCGCCGCGGCTCGCACGGCGAACGCCTGCGCGACCGCTGCGGCCACCGAGCGGCCGGAGCCTGCGGTGTCGGCCGGGGAGGACCGCCTGCCCGAACCCGTGCGCCCGGCCGGATCCTGGCCGTTGCCCGGCTTCCATGTCCTGCCACCGACGGTGTCGATGCCGTCGAGGCCATCGAGCCCGGTGACGAGGTCCGGGGCGTCCGCCCCGACCGCGCCCAACCCGACGACGGCGGACGCCTCGGCGGACGGCCGGTCCGCCGGACGGGCGACGGTCTCAGCGCCAGCGGTTCGGGTGCCGGTGTCCGACGGCGACAGCGCATCGGCTCGCCCTCCGGCTACCGCCGTGGACTGCTGCGCCGCCTGAGCAGCCGCCGCGGCGGCGACCTCGGCCGCCGCGAATGGCGGTGCCACGAAGAGGGGCGCGGGCTCCTGACGGTTCGGCCGGTCGAGGAACGACGGCGGTGTCGGCGACGGCTCGGAGCGGACGGCGCGGTGCGCGGTGGCACCGGGCCAGCCGTTCAGGCTCGGGTGCCTCAAGGGCGCGGCGCCGAAGGGACGTCTGCGGCGCAGCGCGACCAGTATCAGCAGGATGATCGCGACGGCCACCATCACGGCCACACCCGCCGGGACCAGCCCGTATGCCATGGGCAGTTGCATGACTGCGCACGGTAGTCCTTACCGGGTCACTGTGCGCAATCGTTGTCAGCCGGAGCGTGATGCCGACGGAGATCGTCCCGAGCGGTCCGCACTACCCGTTGCACCGGGGCCTCCATCGCCGCGCAGGCCGTCCTTGGCCTCGTCCGACCGTGGGTTCTTCTGCTCAGCGCGGTTTGGCGGCGCCCCTGGCGGGGAGCCGAATCGGCCTGCGTCCTGAGCCCCTGGAGGGCGAACCGAATTCACCTTGACGGTTGAGTCCACGGGGACGTTAGTGCGCCCCTGACCGCCGGTGCCCGGAGCCGTCCCGGACTTCTCGGGAGGGCGAACTCCTTGCACCGCGGTGGTGCGTTCCGCGGCCTGCGGTTCGTCCCCGGGACCGCCGGCGACCGGACGGAACAGGTCGCCGGGCTCCGGGTCGGGCTCGGTGCTGGGACGCATCGATCCGGACTGCTCGACGGACGACACGACCGCCTGATAGCCGCCGGTCGGCAGGCGATGGGCTGCCGTCTTGCCCTGCGAGGAGGAGGAGGACGGGCCGTCGGCTCCGGAGGAGGCGTTCGCACCGGACTCGCTGCGGGCGGCCGCGGGCGATGGGTTGCGCGCGTCGCCCTGCGGCGCGGCCTGCTCGGTCTTGGGGCTCGGGGGTGCGTCGGGGCGGGCCTGCCGGTCGGCCGGAGGGTTGCCCCCGCCTGGGCCGCTCGGGGCCGCCGACCCGCTCCGAGCGGGGCCGGGCGGGCGGGGC
>DASYES010000281.1:0-3163 GCA_036498885.1 Pseudonocardia sp. | reverse complement strand
ACCCCGTCGCGGTAGATGCCCTGGCCGTCGTCCTCCGCTCGCAACGAGTAGGGCGAGGACTCGCTGGGCGGCACGGTGACGGGCACACCCTCGATCCACAGCATGCCCGAGTCCGACGGACCGGCACCGCCCTGGCGGGCTGTCTCCAGACTGGTCTCCAGCCGCAGACCCACACTCTGTAGTTCCATGATCAGCCCGGCCACCCCGAGGGTGGTGCCGTCGTCCACCGCGGTCATGTGGCCCCCGTCGTTCACTAGAGTGTTTGATCGTGTCCTATAGGAAACCTACGGCCCGTGCCGTGTCAAGCGAAGCGGGGAGTGCCACCGGTGGTGCCAGTGGCACTCCCGCGGTCCCGGTGTGACCATCGCCGCACGGAACCGGGCTATGCGGCGCGTCACCTCCGCAACCTCGCAGGTCGGCACGTGCCCGCCACTAGCGTGTTCCTCCATGCTGTCTCTGCTCCCCAGCACAGCTCGGACGCTGCTTGCCCGCACCGCTCGCGCCCAACGCGACGGCCGGGTCCCGTCCCTGGTCGCCGGTGTTGTCCGCGGGCGAGATCTCGTGTGGTCGACGGGACGCGGCGAGATCAGTGAGCCGCACGACGACATCCAGTTCCGCCTCGGTTCGATCAGCAAGATCGTCACCGCCATCACCGTGCTACGCCTGCGTGACGAGGACCGGCTCAGCCTCGACGACCCGCTCGACCGGCACCTGCCCGGCACGCCGTTGGGCGACCGGACCGTGGGCCAGCTGCTCTCGCACCTCGCCGGGGCGGGCTCGGAGAGTCCCGGGGGGTGGTGGGAGCGCACTCCGGGCACCACGCTGACGGGCCTCGGGCTCTCGGACGCCGATGTGGTGCTGCCTGCAGCGCGCCGTTTCCACTACTCGAACCTCGGGTTCGGTCTGCTCGGCGCGCTCGTCGCGGAGGTGCGCGATCGCGCGTGGGAGGAGGTGGCCCGCGAGGAGGTGCTGATCCCGCTCGGCATGAGACGCACCACCCCTCGGCCGTGCGGGCGGGCAGCACAGGGCTATGCCGTGCACCCGTGGGCCGACGTGATGCAGATCGAGCCCGAGCACGACGCTGGGGTGATGGCACCCGCCGGCCAACTGTGGTCCACCGCTGCCGACCTTGCCCGCCTGGGTTCGTTCCTGCTCGGTGACACGCGCGGTGTGCTCTCGCCCGACACCGTCGAGGAGATGACCGTCCCAGCGGGTGTCGACTCGTCGGCCCTGACCTGGTCGGCCTACGGGCTGGGCGTGCAGGTCCAGCGGGTCGGCACCGATCCCACCCGGCCGGGCCCGGTCCTGGTCGGCCACGGCGGCTCGATGCCGGGCTTCCTCGCCGGCCTCTGGGTGGACCGCGAGGAGTGTTCCGCGGCGCTCGCGCTGGCCAACACGACCGCGGGCATGGACAGCGGACTGACGACCGGGCTGCTCGCCGACCTGCGCGCCGCCGAGCCCCGGATCGTCGAGCCGTGGAAGCCGGGCGGCTCGCCGGTGCCGCTGGACATGCTCGGACCCTGGTTCTGGGGGCCGATGCCTTACGTGCTGCGGGCGATCCCGGGTGGTCTGCTGCACCTGGGCGGTCTCGGCAGGCCGGGTCGCAGCAGCCGGTTCCGCTCCCGTCCCGACGGCACGTGGGTGGGTCTCGACGGCTACTTCGCGGGCGAGACCTTGCGACTCGATCCGGAGGCGCTCAACCTCGCGACGTTCGTCTTCACCCGCACGCCCTACGACCCGGCCGCGCCGGTGCCGGGCGGCGTCGACGCGGCCGGGTGGAGCGTGCACCCGGCCTAGGTGGCCACCTCGGATCGTTCCGGGGCGGTCAGGGCGATCGGCAGGTGGGCCCGGGTCGATACCGCGATCAGCGTGGTACCAGCCAGTGCGATGACGACGAGGCCACCCAGCAGCACCGGGTAACCCGCCACACCGGAGAGCGCGGCGAGCACGGTGGGCAGCAGGAACCCGACGTATGCCAGCGCGTAGTAGACGCCGGTGATCCCGGCGAGCTCCGAGGGCGGCACGAGCCGCTGGATCTCCAGCAGCCCGGAGACCACGCCGATGCCGTAGGCCACGCCGAGGATCACCGCGGCGAGGAGTGCCAGCAACGGCGACCGCAGCTGCGCACCGAGCACGGTGACCCCGAGGCCGCAGGACATGATCACCATTGCGATCACGATGGCGCGCGCGTCGGTCAGCCGGTCGAGGCGCTTCGCGATCGGCTGCACCGCGGCCCCGGCGCCGAGCGTGCAGACGGTGAGCAGAGTGGAGTAGGCCAGGTCCCAACGGCCGAGCTGACCGCCCACGATCTGTGGCATCGTCGCGTAGGCCACCCCGGCGGACCCGAAGATCCAGGGCGCCATCGGCAGGACGACGCGCAGAAACCGGGGATGGCGCACGGCCGGCACCGTGAACCCGGCCCGCCGGACGTTCGGGTCTACCTGGGCGGCGTGGCGGTGCCGGGTCTCGGGGCTGCGCAGCAGCAGCGGGAGCACCGCAGTCGTCAGCGCGAGGTGGACCACATAGGGCGTGACCATCGGCCACGGCCCCCACTGGGCGAGCACCCCGCCGACGCCCGCACCGAGGCCGAAGCCCAGAGTCAGCGAGAGGGCCGACCGGCGAGCGCCCGCGCCAGGATGGGCTGAGGGGTCGTAGGGGGCCTCGGAGAGCTCCTTGGCCCACGTCGTGCCGACAGCCATGGCGATGGCGACCGCCACACCGGACACGAACCGGCCGAGGAAGATCGGGAGCGGGCCGGACTCGCCGAATGCCAGCAGCGCGCTCGCCACCAGGGAGCACGCGACACCCGCAACGAGCAGCGGCCGGCGGCCGAACCTGTTCGAGAGCCCGCCGACGATCAGCAGCGCTGGTGCCAGGCCGACGACGTAAGCGCCCAGGAACTCGTCGACCGTGAGCACCGAGTACCCGGCCGTCTCCCGGTACATCACCAGGAGCGGGGTGAACTGGTTGCCACCCCACCCGCAACAGAACATCGCCGCGGCAACCGCGATCCATGAGCGTTTCATCGCGGCGACCCCCACCACGCCCCGCTCGGACGCATGCGCTCCGGCCGGTGGGTGCCGTCGAGGTGGGAGCGCAGCAGCTCCGCGAAGTAGTCAGCATCCCCGTCGGCGACGGCGTCGGCGAGCGCTGCGTGCTCGCG
>DASYES010000280.1:0-1683 GCA_036498885.1 Pseudonocardia sp. | reverse complement strand
GGCTGCGGATCGTGCCGGTCGACACCGGCGACGGCTCCAGGGCGGCCGTCGGCGAGGCGGTCCGCGCGGTGCTCGGCCGGTCCGACGTCCACGGAGCCGTCACCGGTTTCGCGAGTGCCGACGTGATCGAGATGGAGATGTTCGCCGACGCCGGCCTGCCCTACATCGTGGCCGAGCACTCGATGGCCTTCCAGCGCCGCGTCGAGGCCGAACCGTCACGCTATGCGGGCGTGTGGGGGCTGATGCCCTCCTACGACCCGTACGGCGATGCCGCGGCGGAGCGGCTGGCGTCCCTGGCCGAAAGTGCGCTGACGGCTTGTGAGCGAAGGGTTTTCGTGGTGTCGGCCCAGGGTGACTACGAGACCCGATGCGCTGACGGCCTCGCCTCCGGGCTGGCCCGGCGCGGGTGGCAGGTCGTCGGCCGGGCGGCGGATGCGGGCCCGGACACGGACTGGTCCGCAGTGGTCGAGACCGCTCGTGACAGCGGAGCGGACCTGCTGGCGTCCACGGCGTACCTGCCGGCGGTGGCGGCGGGACTGACCGCCGCGTTCGCGCAATCGAGCTGGGAATGCCTGCTGTTCATCCAGTACGCCTGCAAGTACGACGACTACCTCACCGGCATCGCGGGCGTCGCGGCGGACGGTGTCCTCTTCGACATCATCGGCGGCCCGATCGAAGCGCTGCCCGTCACCGCCGCCATCCGGGAGCGGTTCGCCGAGGCGTCGCTGGTGGCGCCCGACCGCTACGCCATCGACGTCTTCCAGGCCACCCACCTCTACGCGACTGCCGCCCGCGCGGTGGGCGGCACCAGGGATCACGCCGCCGTCGGGCGGGCGATCGGCGGCTGCTCCATGGACCTGGCCGAAGGGCGGCTCCGCTTCGACGAGCGCACCCACCTGGCGCTGCACGGCGACGACGCGATCCCCTTGCAGTGGGCCCAACTTCAGGGCGGCCGGCCGGTCTGCGTGTCTCCGGCCCTGCTCGCAACGGGCGACTTCGTGACACCCTCGTGGCTGTGACCAGCGACCAGCCCGACGCCTCGGCCGCGACGACCGAGCTCGCCCTCTCCGTGATCGATGCTGCGCGCGCCCGGTCCGTGCCCCTGCGGCTGCTGGGCGGACGGGCCGTCCACGTGCTGTGCCGCGAGTTTCCCCCGCGGACGAGTGCGAGCCAGGACATCGACCTGGCGGCCTACGCGAAGGACCGGCGGGCTGCCGTCACGATCCTCAGCGAGGTCGGTCTGCAGCCCGACCGGAACTTCAATGCGGTGCACGGGCACCGCCAGCTGTACTTCACGACGCCGGACGGCCACGCGGTCGACGTGATGCTGGACCAGCTGACGATGTGCCACGTGCTCCCGTTCGCCGGCCGGCTGGAGCGGACGTCGTACACGCTCGATCCGACGGACCTGCTGCTCTCCAAGCTCCAGGTCGTGGAGCAGAACGAGAAGGACCTGCACGACATCACCCAGCTGCTGTCGGCGTTCCCGGTCAGCCCGGGCGATGCGGCCGACACGATCGCGCTGGCCCGGTTCGAGGCGGTCGTGCAGTCGGACTGGGGCTGGTGGCGCACCGTGACGGGCAGCCTCGAGCGCGTGCGCTCCCTGCTCGCCGGCGAGATGAGTCACCACATCCCGCCCGGTGAGCACCTCGACCCGATCGCGCAGGCCGGCGCGTTGCTCGA
>DASYES010000279.1:0-2954 GCA_036498885.1 Pseudonocardia sp. | reverse complement strand
GGCGCCGCACCGGCAGGCGCCGACTTCAGGAACGAGATGTAGAGCGGGATGACGAGCACGAGCCCGGCCAGGCCGGTGATCCAGAACAGCGCCCGCCAGCCCAGCGCGTCGTAGACCGGGGTGAGCAGGAAGAACCCGAGTGCGAGCGCCGCGTACTGGCCGTAGTACTGGATGACCGCGGTGCCCTTGCTCATCTCCTTCTCGGTGAACCACGCCTTGGCCACGCGGAACTGTTGGGGCCAGTAGATCCCCTCGGCGAAGCCGAGCATGACCCGCAGCGCGATGAGCAGGCCGACCGAGTCGACGAACCCGGCGAGCAGCGTGCAGGTCGAGAACACCGCGACCGTGACGATCAGGGTGAGCTTCGGGTCGATCCGGTAGGTGAGGAAGCCGCCGAGGAGGTTCGCGGCGAGGTAGCCGAACAGGAACGCGGTCAGCGCCCAGCTGGAGGTGTCGGCGAACGACGGCCCCGCGAATCCCATGTCCTGCGACAGTCCGGGTAGGGCGATCGAGAGGTTGGACCGGTCGAGGTAGGCGATGAACAGCCCGAACATGAGGACGGCGCCGATGCGCCACCATTTCGCGGAACCGGAGGGGACCACGGCGTGCTCCTGGTGTGGCTGGGACGGGAGGGGGAGGGGGTCATGGCCGGTGCCGCTCGATGACGGACCGGTCGATCTCGATGCCGAGCCCGGGACCGTCGGGCACTGTCATCACCGGTCCGCAGATGAGGTCAGACAGCTCGTCGCGGAACACGTTGGGGGCCTGGTCGAGCTCCACGTGCGGGCGCTCCCGGGCCATCGACGGCACGACCGTCGGCAGCGCGGTCATCAGGTGCAGCCCCGCAGCCACGGTGATCGACGAACCCCACACGTGCGGCATGGTGGGGATCCCGTGCGCGCTGGCCAGGCCCGCGATCAGCAGGGTCTCGCGGATGCCGCCGCATGCCGTGGCGTCGGGCTGGAGGATGTCGACCGGGCCGCGGGCGAGGAAGTCGCGGAAGCCCCAGCGGGTGAACTCCGACTCCCCGCCCGCGATCGGGACGTCGAGCGCGGCGCGGACCTGCGTATAGGCGTCGAGGTCCTCGGGGAGCACGGGCTCCTCGAAGAACCACAGGTCTTCGTCGGCCAGGGCCCGGCCGAACCGGATCGCTTCGGCGGCGGTGAAGGCGCGGTTGGCGTCCACGGCCAGCCGCACGTCCGGGCCGAGTGCTGCGCGGACGCGGCGGACCCGGCGGACGTCCTGGTCGACCGGCAGGCCGCCGACCTTCATCTTGAACGCGGTGTAGCCCTGCGCGAGCAGGTGCGCCGCCTCGGCCTCCAGGTCGCCGTCCCACGGGCCGGCGTAGTAGAAGGCCGAGGCATAGGCCGTGAACGCGGCCGGCTTCGAGCCGCCCAGGAGCCGGTGCACCGGCAGGTCGGCGGCCTTGCCCGCGATGTCCCACAGCGCGATCTCCACCCCTGAGATCGCCGCGATCGAGATCCCTTTGCGGCCCCACTCGCGGTTGCGGTTGTACATCGCCTCCCACAGCGCGACGTGCTCACCGGCGTCCCGGCCGACTAGCAGCGGGCCGTACACGGACTCGATGAGCCCGCGGCTCGCCTCGGCGGGGCCGAAGCACTCGCCCCAGCCGGTGACGCCCTCGTCGGTGCGGATCTCGACCAGGCAGCTGGCGCGGGAGTCCCAGAGCCATTGCGACATCCCGAACGGCCGGTCCAGATGCTGGACCACGACGTGCGGGACGACAGCGGTGATCTTCACGGGTGTGTCTCTTCTCCTTCGACGCGATGGTCAGGCGGTCGCGGCCGTCATCTCCGCTGCGGTGTCGGTGCGGCCGATGGGGGACCGCGTCATGGTCAGGGCGATCGTCGTGCCGAGCAGGAGGAAGATCCCGGCGACGACGAACGCGGCCGTGTAGCTCCCGGTGGCCTGCACGACGTAGCCGGTGACGATCGGCGCCGCGATGCCGAAGGTGTTGCCGCCGACCATCGCGATGCTGTTGGCGCGCCCGGCGAGGCGGGGCGAGCGCAGGAGGTCGGCCAGCAGCGCGAGGTTCATCGACACCGCGCTCGACACGCAGGTCAGGGAGATGCTGATCAGGACGATCACGACCGCGAGCGACTCGACGAACGGCGTCAGGAGCACGACCGAGGAGACGAGGAGGAAGGCGGCCACGACGATCCGGCGGCGTCCGCCTGCCCGGCCCTGCCCGCTCAGCAGCCGGTCGACGACCACCCCGAGCGCGATGCCGAGCACCATGGCGACGATGTAGGGAACGGCGGTGAACGCGCCCGACTTCAGCACCGACAGCCCGCGGGCCTGCTCCAGGTAGCCGGGGAGCCAGGTGAGGAACAGGTACTGGGTGTAGACGGCGGAGGACTGCACGAGCGCCACGCCCCACATGCTGCGGTGGCGCAGGAGTTCGAGCACCCCGACGCGGGGACCGTCGGGCGTCGCGACGTCCTGGGCGAGGCCACGCTCGCGCAGGATCTCCTCGCGCTCGGCCGCGGGGAGCCACTTCGCCTCGGCCGGGTCGCGGAACCAGACCAGCCATGCGGCGAGCCAGACGAAGCCGACGGCGCCGAGCACGATGAACGCGGTGCGCCAGCCGTGGGCCGTGACCAGGGCCGCGGCGACGAGGGAACCGAGTGCCGGCCCGGCGTAGGCGCCGGAGTTGTAGGTGGCCACGACCCGGCCGCGCTCGGCGGCGGGCACCCATTCCTGCACCACGCGCCCGCAGGCGGGGTAGGTCGTGGACTCGCCGACGCCCATCAGCAGCCGTGCCCCGACGAGCGCACCGAAGCCGCGGACCAGGCCCGCGAGGACGGTGGCGAGCGACCAGACAGCGATGCTGATCGCGTTGGTCCACCGGGTGCCCAACCGGTCGGTGAGGATGCCGGCCGGGATGAGGCAGACCAGGTAGGTCCACAGGAACGTGGACAGCAGCACGCCGA
>DASYES010000278.1:0-1652 GCA_036498885.1 Pseudonocardia sp. | reverse complement strand
TCGGTGAGGGTGGTTGGTCGGTGAGGGTGGTTGGTCGGTGAACGGTTCATCACGCTGAGTGGTCGAACCCGTCCTCGGCCAGCGGAATTCACCTGGCCAGGCTCCGGTTCACCCGCTCAGCGTGATGAACCGGCGACGGGGAGCACCAACGGCACCACCCCTCAGGCAACCGCGGGTGTCGCCCGCTCCACGATCGTGCGCAGCTCGGAGATTCCCGAGGTGAGCGCACCGTAGGTGCCGTCGTACGACGTGCCGAGCCGCGATCCGCAGAACGCGTCCGCCACCTCGGCCGGGGCGAACCGCACCAGCAGGGCCCCCTGCAGGCAGGCCGCCATCCGCCCGGCCAGCCGTCGGGCGCCGACCTCGGCGGCGCCGGTGTCGCCGAGCACGGCAAGGGTGTCGTCGACGGCGTGGTCCAGCCGCCCATCCCCGCCCCGAGCGTGGCCGACCTCCGTGATCCAGGCGCTGAGCACCTCCGGCTCGCGGCCGAGCGCACGCAGGACGTCGAGCGCGTTGACGTTGCCAGAGCCCTCCCAGACCGAGTTCAGCGGCGCTTCGCGGTAGCGCAGCGGCAGCCCGGACTCCTCGACGTACCCGTTGCCACCGAGACACTCCAGCGCCTCGGCCACGAAGCCGGGCGTGCGCTTGCAGACCCAGAACTTCGCCAGCGGGAGCGCGATCCGGCGCAGCGCCGACTCGTGGGGGTCGTCGGCGGCATCGACCGCCGCGGCCAGCCGGACCGCCAGTGCGGTGGCGGCCTCGACTTCGACCTGGAGGTCGGCGACCACGTTCTGCATCAGTGGCTTGTCGGCGAGCACCCCACCGAACGCCGAACGGTGCGCGACGTGCCAGGCCGCCTCGTTCAGGGTGTGCCGCATCAGGGCCGTTGAGCCGAGGACGCAGTCGAGACGCGTCGCGGCCACCATCTCGATGATCGTGCGGACCCCGCGTCCCTCGTCGCCGAGCCGCATCCCGAGCGTGCCGTCGAGCTCGAGCTCCGCCGACGCGTTGGCGCGGTTGCCGAGCTTGTCCTTCAGCCGGGCGATGTCGATCGGGTTGCGGGTGCCGTCCGGCAGCGCCCGCGGTACGACGAAGCAGGTCAGGCCGCCGGGCGCCTGCGCCAGCACCAGGAAGACGTCGTTCATCGGGGCGGAGGTGAACCACTTGTGGCCGTGCAGCGTGTACTCACCTTCGGCCGAGGTCGGCCGGGCCTCGGTGACGTTGGCGCGGACGTCGGAGCCGCCCTGCTTCTCGGTCATGCCCATCCCGGCCAGCGCGCCGCGCTTGTCTGCCACCGGCCGGATCCCCGGGTCGTACGTCGTCGCCGTCAGCGCCGGCGTCCACTCCTTGGCCAGTGCCGAGTAGGCGGGGTCCGCCCGCAGCGCCGGGATCGCGGCGTACGTCATCGAGATCGGGCAGCCGTGCGCCGGGTCGGTGTGCGACCACGCCATGAACCCCGCGGCCCGGCGTACGTGCGCGGTCGTGGAGCCGTCCGCCTGCTGCTCCCAGGGCGCGGCCTGGAGCCCGTACCCGACGGCCCGCTCCATCAGCCAGTGCCACGAGGGATGGAACGCGACCTCGTCGACCCGGTTTCCGTAGCGGTCGTACGTCGTGAGCTCCGGCTCGTGCCGGTTGGCGAGCCGGCCGTGCTC
>DASYES010000277.1:0-9734 GCA_036498885.1 Pseudonocardia sp. | reverse complement strand
CCCGGTCGCCGGCGAGCAGGACGCTGCTCGCCGTGGAGCCCAGTGCGCGCACGAGCTCCATCTGCTGTGGGTCGAGGTCCTGGGCGTCGTCGACGACCAGGTGGCGCACCCGCTCCCGCTCCGCCGCGAGCAGTTCGGGGTCGGACGCCAGTGCGTCCAGCGCCGCCGACACCAGCTCGGCGGCGTCGAGCGCGGGGGCGGTGGCCTGCGGCGCACCGCGGCCCGCGGCGCCGCGCAGCAGGATCACGTGTTCGTAGGTACGGAAGAACCGGCCCGCCGCGGCCCACTCGGCAACATCGTGGCGCGTGCCCAGCTCGGTGAGCTCGTCCGGCCCGAGGCCCCGTTCTGCGGCCCGGAGCAGCAGCTCCCGCAGCTCGGCGGCGAAGCCCGGCAGGCCGACGGCGGGACGCAGCCGCGCGGGCCAGCCCGAGTGAGGCACTCCCCCGTGGTCCGGACCGGCGATCTCGCCGGCCAGCAGATCGCGCACGACCGCGTCCTGCTCGGCGCTCGCCAGCAGCCGCGGTGGTGGGTCGCTGTTGCGTGCTGCGTGCAGCCGCAACACCCCGAACGCGTACGAGTGGACGGTGCGCACGAGCGGCTCGCGCGAGGTGCGTTCCACCGGGCTGCCGTCGGCGTGGATCATGTCGCCGAGGCGCTCGCGCAGGTCCCCTGCCGCCTGCCTGCTTCCCACCAGCAGGAGCGTGCGCTCGGGATCGGCACCCGCCCTGATCCGCGCGGCGATGCTCGCCAGGAGAAGCGTGGTCTTGCCCGTGCCCGGCCCGCCGACCACGCGCAGCGGCCCCGAATCGTGGACGAGCACCCGCCGTGCGGCGTCGTCCCAGACCAGCTCACCCGGTGCCACACGCGGCCTGCGGACGAGCCCCGGCGCGAGGGCTGCGGCTCTCGCGGGGCGATCAGGACGGGACACGCGAGCGATGCAACCACGGACCGCCGACGGAGAGACGGCGGGGAGGGCGGCTGGCACGATCAGGGTGTGACCACCGCGCCGCTCCACGTCCGCGCCTTCGGCCCCTCCGACGGGGTGCCCGTCCTCGCCCTTCACGGTGTCACCGGCCATTCCGCGCGCTGGCAGGTACTCGCCGACGCGTTGCCCCAGCTACGGCTGATCGCGGTCGACCTACGCGGCCACGGGCGCTCCCCATGGACACCGCCATGGCACATCGAGCAGCACGTCGCCGACGCACTGGCCGTGCTCGACGCGCTGGGACTCGAGCGCGTCGCCATCGCCGGGCACTCCTTCGGCGGCGCGATCGCCGTGCACCTGGCCCGCACCGTGCCGCAGCGGGTGGAGCGGCTGGTGCTGCTCGATCCGGCGATCGGCCTCGACCCGCACGACATGCTGGAGACGGCCGAGGAGAGCCGCGCAGACCAGTTCTTCCCCGACCTCGCCACCGCGCGGGCGGACCGGGCGCAGCGCTGGGAGGGCATCGCGGACGAGCTCGTGGACGCAGAACTCGCCGAGCACCTCGTGGCCGACGGCGACCGCTTCCGGTACCGCTACTGCGGTTCGGCCGTGGTCGTCGCCTGGAGCGAGATGGCCAGGACGGCGCTCACCCCGCCCGCCGGAACTCCCACGCTCCTGCTGCCGGCCACGAAGGCCGATTTCGTCAGCCCGTCATGGGTGGAGGCCTGCCGCGCCGAGCTGGGCGACGCGCTCACCGTCACCGAGATCGACGCAGGCCACATGCTCTATCTGGAGCGCACCGCCGAGGTCGCTCACGCGATGCGCGCGTTCCTGACACCCTGAGCGCGTGGACGACGAGACCGTCGAGCGGGTACGTGCCATCGTGCTCGCCATCCCACCGGGCGAGACGGCGAGCTACGGCGAGGTGGCCGCCCGCGCCGGCCTGCGCTCACCCCGGCTCGTGGGCCGCATCCTCGCGATGGACGGCCACGACCTGCCCTGGCACCGGGTGCTCCGCGCGGACGGGACGTGTGCGCCGCACATCGCCGTGGAGCAGAGCGCCCGGCTCCGCGCCGAAGGCGTCCTGCTGGTGGACGGCCGCCTGACCCGCCCGGCCCGCCGCGCCCGCTGATCCGCTCCTCCCGGTGCGACATGGTCACGTGTCGCTGTTCGGAACGCGCGTGAATCAGCGACGTGTGTCCATGTCGCGGGCGGGACGGGCGCGTGGGGTCAGGCGGTGCGGGTGCGCGCGGAGCGCGCCTCGCTGTAGCGGTTCATGACCAGGCTCAGCACTGCCTCGTGATCGGCCAGGGGCGCGGCGACCACGTCGGCGTCGCACTCGTGCAGGTGCCGCTGGAACAGCCCCGGAGCGAGCAGCCACGACGCCACCGCCACGCGCTGCGCGCCGCCGGCCCGCAGCGCGGCAACGGCATCGCCCACCCGGGGCCCGCCGGTCGCGATGGTGGCGAGCGTGACGGGACGCCCGAGCACGAGCCCGAGCCCGCGCGCCGCCTTCGCACCGTCGGCCTGTGCGTACGGGTCGCTGGACCCGGCCACGGCCAGCACCACGGCGTCGTCCGGGCCGGCGCCTGCCTCGGCGAGCCGGTCGCCGGCGGCGGTGACCAGCGCGGGATCGGGGCCGAAGGCCTGGCCGAGCATCACGTCCCGGCGGCCGGTGGCGGCAAGCTGCGCCGGCACGTCGACGCGCACGTGGTAGCCCGCGGCCAGGAACATCGGCACGACGACGCACGGGCCCGGAAGCTCGGCGAGCGCGTCGGCCGGGCTCGGCCTCCGCACGTCGACGAAGCACGGCGCCACCCGCACTCCCAGCGCCGTGGCGGCCCGCGCCGCCACCCGTTCGGTGACGACCGCACCCGCCGGATCCCGCGTGCCGTGCGCGACCAGCAGGAGGTTCACCGGGACTCCCCGTTCAGGCAGTGGCCCCCGCCGGAGCCGGCGCCGGCAGCCGGGTCCAGGGCCAGTCGATATCCCCGCTTGACCACGGTCTGCACGAGCTTCGGTTCGCCCAGCGCGGTACGCAGACGTGCCATCGCCGTCTCGACGGCGTGCTCGTCGCCGCTCCCGCCGGGGAGCGCCCGCAACAGCTCCGATCGCGCCACCACCCGGCCGGGCCTGCGGGCGAGCACACGCAGCAGCGCCATCCCGGCGGGTTGCACACCACGCAGCACTCCGTCGACGAGAACGGCGTGCCCGCGCAGCTCCAGCCAGTGCCCGGCCACGGGGAGGCTGCGCACGCGCCCGGGCATCTCGGCCTCCAGGTGCCGCACCATGGCGCCCAGCCGCGAGCGATGCGGCTGGACGGTGGGGACGTCGACGGCCTCCAGCGGTGCCGCGGTGACGGGACCGACGCACACCGACAGCACCGGACCCCGCAGGGCGGTGAGCAGCTCCTCGCGCAGCCCGCGCTCGGTGGCTCTGGCCAGCAGGCTTGCCGCGGCAGGGGCGCTGGTGAACGTCAGGACGTCGACGCAGGAGGCCAGCACCCCGTCGATCAGCCGATCGAGCGGCCCGATGTCGACGGGCGGCATCCAGCGGTAGACAGGGACCTCGATCACCTCCGCGCCCGCCACCGTGAGCGCCTCGACCACGTCGGGCAGAGGCTCGCCGTGCAGCTGGACGGCGATGCGCAGCCCGTCGACGCCGCGGCCGTCGCACGCTCCGTCGAGCAGGTAGTCCAGCACCTCGGCGGACGACTCCGATGGCGGTGACCACGTGTCCACCAGCCCGGACGCGCGGATGGCGCCGCGAGCCTTGGGGCCGCGGGCGATCAGCTTGCCGGAGCCGAGGGCGGCCAGAAGATCCTCACCGATCCCCCAGCCGTCGGCCGCCTCCACCCAACCCCGGAAGCCGATGCCGGTGGTGGCCACCGTGACGTCGGGCGGGCGGGCGATCAGGCCGCGCGTGGCGGCGGCCAGCTCCGTGTCGTCGGCCAGCGAGACGATGCGCAAGGCGGGACCGTGCTGCACGACGGCTCCCCGACGCTCCAGCATCGTGGCGAGCTCGTCGGCGCGGCGCGCGGCCGTGACACCGACGGTGAAGCCCGCCAGGGGCGGCACCTCGGCGCGCGGAGGAACGGTGGTCACAGCGACGCTCACGCTAGTCCGACCTCCAGCAATCCGTCCGCGACCCGAACGGGATAGACCGGCACGGTGATCCGAGGATCGTCCAGGCAGCGGCCGGTGACCAGGTCGAACGCCTGCTTGTAGACGGGCGATGCGACGGTCGCCACACCACAGCGGTCGCCGACGATGCCGCGTGAGAGCACCGCGGCACCGGAGAACGGGTCGATGTTGCCGATGGCGTGCACGGCGCCACCCTGGGTGCGGAAGAGGGCCACCTGCACATCGTCCAGCAGGGCGGCAACGCCGCGCTCGGGCTGCAGCTGCTCGTACCGGCAGACCGCCCGCCACCGCAGTGCCGTGGCCGTCGATATCTCCACCGTGTCGGTCACGATTTCCGCCTCCGCGGTGGTACGTACGTCGGCGGTCATGACTCCGCCTCCGCGGGAGTACATACGTCGGCGGTCATCCCCGCACCACCGGCATTCCGACGGCGACCGGTTCGCGCGGTGCCGGCACCGGCTGCCCCCGTTCGGTCACGAAGCTGATCGTCGGGTCCGGTGCGTCCGGCGCGTTGACGAAGGAGACGAAGCGCTCGAGCTTCGCCGGGTCCTCGAGCACGCCGCGCCACTCGTCGGCGTAGCCCTCGATGTGTGCCTGCATGGCCTCCTCCAGGTCGGCGCAGATTCCCAGCGAGTCGTCGACGATCACCGCGCGGAGGTGGTCGAGCCCGCCCTCCATCGCCTCGATCCACGCCGACGTGCGCTGCAGCCGGTCGGCGGTGCGGATGTAGAACATGAGGAACCGGTCGACCAGCCGCACGAGCGTCTCGGTGTCGAGGTCGGACGCGAGCAGCTCGGCGTGGCGCGGGGTGAAGCCGCCG
The DNA here is from genome assembly GCA_036498885.1 of Pseudonocardia sp. Taxonomy (GTDB): domain Bacteria; phylum Actinomycetota; class Actinomycetes; order Mycobacteriales; family Pseudonocardiaceae; genus Pseudonocardia. Next base: position 4,846 of record DASYES010000277.1, on the reverse strand, counting down.
TTGCCACCGACGTAGAGGTTCCAGCCCTGCTCGGTGGCGATGATCCCGAAGTCCTTCGACCGGGCTTCCGCACACTCCCGCGCACAGCCCGAGACACCGGACTTGAACTTGTGCGGGGCCCGAAGCCCGCGGTAACGCAGCTCCAGCTCGACGGCAAGGCCCACCGAGTCCTGCTGGCCGTAGCGGCACCACGTGGTGCCCACGCAGGACTTCACCGTGCGCAACGCCTTGCCGTAGGCGTGACCGGATTCGAACCCCGCGTCGACCAGCCTGCGCCAGATCGCCGGGAGCTGCTCGACACGCGCGCCGAACATGTCGATCCGCTGCCCGCCGGTGATCTTCGTGTAGAGGCCGAAGTCGCGGGCCACCTCGCCGATCACGATCAGGCCCTCCGGTGTGATCTCGCCGCCCGGGATCCGCGGCACCACCGAGTACGTGCCGTTGCGCTGCAGGTTGGCCAGGAAGTGGTCGTTGGTGTCCTGCAGTGCCGCCTGCTCGCCGTCGTGGACGTGGCCCCGGCCCAGCGAGGCCAGTATCGACGCGACGGCGGGCTTGCAGATGTCGCAGCCACGGCCCGTCCCGTGCTTCTCGACGAGCTCGGAGAACGTCCGGACCCCGGCACCCGCGACGATCTCGAACAGCGCGGCGCGGCTGTGGGCGAAGTGCTCGCACAGCGCCGTCGACTGCTCGACGCCCGCCTGCGCGAGCAGCTTCTTCAGGACCGGGACGCACGACCCGCAGCTCGTGCCGGCTCGGGTGCACGCTTTGAGGGCGCCCACGTCGTGAGCCCCACTGTTGATCGCGCCGCAGATCGCTCCCTTGGTGACCGCGTTGCACGAGCAGATCTGGGCGGCGTCGGGCAACGCGTCGGCGCCGAGTTCCACCCCGCCGGGTGCGATCATCGTGACGGGATCGGCCGGCAGCGGGCTCCCGACGAGCGGGCGCAGCGTGGCGTACCTGGACGCGTCGCCGACCAGCACCCCACCCAGCAGCGTCTGCGCGTCGTCACTCACCACGAGCTTCGCGTAGGTGCCGGCGACCGGGTCGTTGACCACCACTTCCAGCGCACCGGCGCTGGTGGCGTGGGCGTCGCCGAAGCTCGCGACGTCGACCCCGAGCATCTTGAGCTGCGTGGACATGTCCAGGGCAGCCGCTGTCATCGTGGCGGACCCACCGAGCAGCCGGTCGGCCACCACCTCGGCCATCGCGTACCCCGGCGCGACCAGGCCATAGGTGCGGCCCTCCAGCGCGGCCACCTCACCGATCGCCCAGACGTGCTCGTCGGCGGTGCGGCACCGGCTGTCGACCAGCACCCCGCCACGCTCCCCCGTCGGCAGGCCTGCCGAGCGGGCCAGTGCGTCGGCAGGGCGGATCCCGGCGGAGAACACCACGACGTCGGCGTCCAGCTCGATGCCGTCGGAGAGGCTCGCGACGAGCCGGCCACGGTGCTCGGCGATCCCGGTGACCGACACCCCGCACCGGACGGCCAAGTCCTCGTTCTCCACGAGCCGCCGCAGCAGCGCTCCACCGCCCTCGTCCACCTGCACCGGCATGAGTCGCGGAGCGATCTCGACCACCTGCGGCGAGAGCCCGAGCGATCGCAAGGCCCGTGCTGCCTCGAGCCCGAGCAGGCCGCCCCCGACGACGACGGCCGACCTGCGGCCCGGCCGGCCGGCAGCCATGGCGTCGCGGGCGGCGGCCGTGATCGCGTCGAGGTCGTCGAGCGTGCGGTAGACGAAGCAGCCCGGCAGGTCGCGCCCCGGGACCGGCGGCACGAACGGAACCGAGCCGGTGGCCAGGACGAGGGCGTCGTAGGGCAGTTCCCGGCCCGACGCGGTGCGCACGAGCCGCGCGTCGCGGTCCAGCGAGGCGGCAGGATCGCCGAGACGAAGGTCCACCAGCGGGTCGAGTTCGGGCAGCGTCAGCTCCTCGGCGCTCACCCCGTCGACGTAGGACGAGAGCGCGACACGGTCGTAGGCCGGCCTGCGCTCCTCACCGAGCACCGTGATCCGCCAGGTTGCCTCGGTGTCACGGTCCCGCACGTCCTGGACCAGCCGGTGCCCGACCATCCCGTTGCCGACGACGACGAGATCGCGGCGGTTGACGCTGTTCATGCGGCTCCCTCCTCCCGAACGGGGCTGATCACCGGCGGGTCGCTCTCGGCGAGCCACGCGCAGATTCCGCGGACCGTGTCGCCGCAGCTCCCGCACCCGGTGCCGGCGCGGGTGGCGCGGCTCAGCGCGGGCACGTCGGTGGCGCCCGCGCGCCACGCGGCCACGAGCGCGCCCTTGGTCACCGTGTTGCACCGGCAGACGACTGCGGACGCAGGCAGATGTCCGGGGTCCGTGGTCTCGGGTGCGCCGGGGAGCGCCCGGCCGAGCAGCAGCCCCAGCCGGTCGGCGGGGGCCGGCATGCCGGTGTCGTAGAACTGGATCATCGACGCGGCCGCGTCGGGAAGCCCGATCATGGCGCCGCCCACCACGCGGTCGCCGCGCAGGGTCAGGCTGGCGTAACGACCGCCGACCGGATCGGCGAAGCGCAGCACTTCGGCCCCAGGGCCGTCGTGGGCACCCGGCTCGCCCACGGTGGCGAGGTCGACGTCGCGGGCCTTGAGCCGGGTGACCGGCTGGGTTCCGCGATAACGGGCACCGGGATCCTCCGCGGTCAGCAGGTCGGCGAGCACGCCCGCCTGCTCCCAGCCGGGCTGCACGAGGCCGGCCGCCGCGCCGGGGTGCTGGGCGCAGTCGCCGATCGCGTGCACCCGCGTGTCGGACGTGGCGAGGCGGTCGTCGACGAGCACCCCGCGGTCCACGGCGAGTCCGGCGGCGCTCGCGAGTCCGGTCTCAGCGCGCACCCCGGCGGCGACCACCAGCGCGTCGGCGGTCACGAGCTCGCCCCTGGGCACGGCGGATCCGGTGCAGCGCAGCCCGGCACCCGCTTCCCAGGCGACGGCGGTACGCCCGAGCAGCACGTCGACACCGAGCCGGCGCAACGTGCCGGCCAGCACCTCGCCTGCCCCGCCGTCGAGCTGGCGCTCCATCAGGTGCGGCTTCGGGTGGACCAGCGTCACGTCCACACCACGGCCGGTCAGCCCACGTGCTGCCTCGCACCCCAGCAGCCCGCCGCCGAGCACGGCGAACCGCGCGCCGGGACGGGCGAGAGCGATGATCCGCTCGCAGTCGGCGAGATCCCGGAAGGTGACGACGCTCGGATCCGTCATCCCGTCGATCGGGGGCAGCCAGGCGCGGCTGCCGGTGGCGAGCACGAGCTCGTCGTAGGGCACGTCGGCCCCGGTGTCGGTGCGCACGATGCGGCGCTCGCGGTCGATCGCGGTGGCGGTGACGCCGGTGCGCAGGTCGACCCGCAATCGGGTCGCCCATCCGGTCGGGTGCAGCTCCACCGCAGGCGCAGCGAGTCCACCGGCCAGCACCGTGGACAGCAGCACACGGTTGTAGGCCGGGCGGGGCTCCGCACCGAGAACGGTGAGCCGGACCCGGGCACCCTTGGGGTCCCGGCGCCGCACCTCCTCGACGAACCGGGCACCCACCATGCCGTGCCCCACCACGACCACGCATCTGCTCACGTGGATCGACGGTAAGGAGCCGCAGTTACGCGGACGGCACCACGCGTGACGGAGGTGTAAATCGCATCGCACATCGCCGGGCAGCAGTAGTGAGGGCATCGCACACCGGATGACCTCGCAGCACGTCGGGTGACGTCGCAGCACGCCGGCACGCTGCGAGGTCACACAACGCGCAGCGAGGTGGGCGGCGACCGCACGGCGAGCCGGGTGCTCAGTCGACCCGTTCGAGCCGCACCGCGCACACCTTGAACTCCGGCATGCGGCTGATCGGGTCAAGGGCCGGGTTGGTGAGGAGGTTCGCGGCCTGCCCGGCGCCGAAGTGGAACGGCAGGAACACGGTGTCCGGTCGCAGCGTCGGCACGCAGCGCAGCCTGGCCATCGCCGTGCCGCGGCGGGACACCACGCGCGCCCACTCGCCGTCGGCGAGGCCGGCGCGTGCCGCAGTGTCCGGGTGCACCTCGACGAACGACTCCGGCGCGATCCCGGCCAGCTCCGGAACGCGCCGCGTCTGCGCGCCGGACTGGTAGTGCACCAGCACCCGGCCCGTCGTGGCCCGCAGCGGATACTCGGCGTCGGGCAGCTCGGCTGCGTCCGTGTGGTCGACGGCCACCAACCGCGCCCGGCCGTCGGCGTGGGCGAACCGCTCGGTGAACAGCCGCGGGCTGCCGGGGTGGGCCGGCTCGCCGGGCGGGCGGGCCGGACACGGCCAGTGCAGGGCCTCCCCCGCGTCGAGCCGGTCGTAGCTGATCCCTGAGTAGTCGGCCGGGCCGCCGGCAGAGGCCGCGCGCAGCTCGTCGAACACGGCACGCGGATCGGCGGGGAATCCCGCGGCACCCAGCTCCGCGGCCAGCCCGGAGATCACCTCGAGGTCGGTGCGCACGCCATCGGGTGGCGGCAGGGCACGGCGCCGGCGCAGCACCCTGCCCTCGAGGTTGGTCATCGTGCCCTCCTCCTCGGCCCACTGAGCCACCGGAAGGACGACGTCGGCAGCCATCGCCGTCTCGCCGGGCACGACGTCGGCCACCACGAGCAGGTCGAGCGCCGCGAGCCGCTCGGCCACCGTGTTCCCGTCGGGTGCGGAGACCAGCAGGTTCGAGCCGAACACGAGCAGCGCGCGCGGGCCTTCGGGACGCCCCAGCGCGGCAATCAGCTCCGTCGCGCTGCGTCCCGGTCCCGGTAGCGCGTCGGGCGCCACGCCCCACACGCCGGCGACGTGCTCCCGGGCGGCCGGGTCGTTGATCGAGCGGTAGCCCGGCAGCTGGT
>DASYES010000276.1:0-6650 GCA_036498885.1 Pseudonocardia sp. | reverse complement strand
CAGGACTCCATCCGATGCCCCGCCTCCGCGCCACCGCCCTGCTATCGGCCGTGATCGTCGTGGCCCTGCTCGCCGCCACCGGTTGCTCGAGGGCCGACCGCCCGGACGCCGGCACCGCGGCACCCGTCGACGGCGGGAAGGCGCAGGAGGTACGACTGGGCTACTTCCCCAACGTCACCCACGCCCCGGCGATCATCGGCGTGGAACAGGGTCTGTTCGCCGCTGAGCTGGGCAGCACCACGCTCACGCCGCAGACCTTCAACGCCGGTGGCGACGCGGTCAACGCGCTCCTCGGCGGCTCGCTCGACGCCACCTACATCGGCTCCGGCCCGGCGATCAACGCCTTCGCGAAGTCCAACGGCCAGGTGCGCATCATCGCCGGCGCCACCGAGGGCGGCGCCCAGCTCGTCGTGAAGCCCGAGATCACCAGTCCTCAGCAGCTCAAGGGCCGCACGATCGCCACCCCGCAGCTCGGCAACACCCAGGACATCGCCCTGAAGGTGTGGCTGAAGAAGAACGGTCTCACCGCGGGCGATGGCCCCGACGACGTGAAGATCGCCAACCTGGACAACCCCCGCACGCTGGACGCGTTCCGCCAGGGCAGCGTGGACGGCGGCTGGCTCCCCGAGCCGTGGAGCTCGCGGCTCGTGCTCGACGCCGGGGCGAGGGTGCTGATCGACGAGAGCACGCTCTGGCCCAACGGGCGCTTCCCCACCACGGTGCTGCTCGTCCGCGCCGAGTTCCTGCAGAAGTACCCGGAGACCGTGCGTGCGCTCCTGCGAGCTCACCTGAAGGCGATCGACCTCGAGCAGCGGGACCCTGCGCAGGCCAGGACGATCGTCAACCAGGGCCTGGAGAAGCTCGCCGGCAGCGCGCTCGCCGGGCCGGTGATCGACCGCGCCTTCGAGAACATCACGCTCGACCCCGACCCACTGGCCTCGACGTTCCCGCAGCTCGCGCAGGACAGCGTGACAGCGGGGATCACCGAGCAGCCCACCGATCTGGCCGGCTTCATCGATGTCGCGCCGCTGAACGCCGAACTGCAGGCCGCCGGCAAGCCCGCTGTGGGCGCGGCCGGACTCGACAAGCCCGGAGGCAACTCATGACCGCCATCCTCGATCGTGCCGTCGGCGTCCAGCACGGGGCGGCCGTCGACCTGAAGGGCGTCGGGAAGGTCTTCGGTCGCGGAAGCGAGACGGTCACCGCGCTGACCGACGTCGACCTGCGAGTGCGGCCGGGTGAGTTCGTCGTGCTGCTCGGGGCGTCGGGTTGCGGCAAGAGCACCCTGCTCAACCTCGTCGCCGGGCTGGACCGGCCCACGTCCGGCACCGTGACGGTCGACAGCGGCCGGCCCGCGGTCATGTTCCAGGAGCCCGCCCTCCTGCCGTGGCTCGACGCCGGCCGCAACGTGGAGCTTCCGCTGCGGCTCGCCGGGGTCGGACGCGCCGCGCGGCGCACCCGGGCGGCCGAACTGCTGGACCTCGTCCGGCTGGGCGGGCAGGCGCGCAAGCGTCCCCACGAGCTGTCGGGCGGTATGCGGCAGCGTGTCGCGCTGGCCCGCGCCCTCGCCGCCACCTCGAACGGCACCGGCGCCCCCGAGGGCGGGCTGCTGCTGATGGACGAGCCGTTCGCTGCGCTGGACGCCATCACCCGCGACTTCCTGCAGGGTGAGCTGCAGCGGATCTGGCAGGCGACCGGCACAGCCGTGCTGTTCGTGACCCATGACGTCCGCGAGGCCGTCCGGCTGGGGCAGCGGGTGGTGCTGCTGTCGTCCCGGCCGGGCACCGTCGTGCGCGAGTGGGACCTCGACGCCGACGGCTCCGACCGCGAGGAGCTCACCGAGGAGATCACTGCCAGGCTCCGGGAGGTGATCTCGACGCATGGCCGCGCCTGACGTCGACTCCCGCCCCGACACCGCCGCGGTCGGGGCAGGCCTGGACGCGCTCGACACCCCCACCGAGGCGCGCAAGCCGGTGCTCCGGCGAGCGCTGGCCACGTGGCTGCCGCCGCTGGTCGCGATCGCCTTGTTCTTCGCCGTGTGGCAGGCCGTCTGGGCGTCGGCCATCTACCCGGAGTATCAGCTGCCCGCCCCGCTCGCGGTCTGGCACGAGTTCGCCGGCACGGTCGCCGACGGCAGCATCTGGAGCATCGTGTGGGTCTCGCTGCACCGCGCGGTGCTCGGGTTCCTCGCCTCCGTGGTGATCGCCACGCCGCTCGGGCTCCTCGTCGCGAAGGTCCCCGTGGTGCGCGCTGCGATCGGTCCGCTGCTGGCAGGCATGCAGAGCCTGCCGTCGGTCGCCTGGGTGCCCGCGGCCGTGCTCTGGTTCGGGTTGACCGACACCACCATCTACTTCGTGGTGCTGCTCGGCGCCGTCCCCTCGATCGCCAACGGCCTCGTCTCCGGCATCGACCAGGTCCCGCCGATCCTGCCGCGCGTGGGGCAGGTGATGGGCGCCGGGCGGATCGCCTCGGCGCGGCTGATCCTGCTGCCCGCGGCGCTGCCGGGCTACATCTCCGGCTGCAAGCAGGGCTGGGCGTTCTCGTGGCGCTCGCTGATGGCGGCCGAGATCATCGCGACGTCCCCGCAGCTGGGCATCGGGCTGGGCGCCTACCTCAAGGAGGGCAGCGACTTCAACAGCATGCCCGGCGTCATCGCGGCGATCTTCCTGATCCTGCTCGTCGGCATCGGTATCGAGCTACTGGCGTTCCGGCCGCTGGAGCGCCGCGTTCTGCGTGCGCGCGGCCTCGCCTCGGCGACGTGATGGCGCGGCGGTCGATCGGAGCGCCCGCGCTCGTCCGGCGCAGGCACATCGACTTCTGCCGCGTCCCCAGCACGTGTTGTCCATCCTGATCGGCCCCTCCGATTGCGCGTGGCGCGCCGGGGATGCGATTCGGCGACAGGACGGACAACCGTGGATATGGCCGAACCGCGCGACGACCAATATCCGCCGCCCGACGTGCGGCAGGGCCAGGCCGTCGGCGGAGCGTCGATCGATGGCAATATCGATAGCAGAGCGGCGGTGAGCGCCGCCGGAGCGATCGTCGGCGAGGAGGACCTGCTGATCGCCGCAATCGTGAAAACCGCCGCGTAGGGGTACCGGTGCCCCCCTCGACCCGGTCGTCGTCGCTCACGAGGCGACGGGATCGGGATCTGGCCCACCACGCGAGCGCGCTCTGTCGGACGGGCCGTCGATCCGTTCCGTCCGACTCCCATCTCCAGGAGGCAACGATGTCCCCTTCCGCGTCCGGGTCCGCGTCCCCAACCGCAGGCGAGTCCGTCCGCCCGAGCGTCGCCGACCGGCTGCTCGACTCGCTCGAAGACCTGGTCCGCAGGCACCGGGCGCTCGCGCTGCAGGAATCGTGCGACGCGCAGAAGGCCGCTCTGCATGCCGAGCTCATCGCCGCCGAGGTGGCACACGAACTCGCCATGGCCCGCAGCGCCCTGCACCGTCACCCCGCGCTGGGCGCCACCTGATCGCACCCGGCGGGGCCGCCCGGACGTGGCCCAGCAGTGCCGGACGTCGCTCCTATGCCGCAGAGGCCTCCGCCGCACCGGTCGGGAGGCTGCGCAGCACCGCGCGCGCCACGGCGTCGTTGTAGCGCAGGCTCTGCGAGTTCATCCCCGGCCTCGTGAAGGCACCCGCCAGCTTCACGGCGGTGTGCGGGCCGACCGCGAAGCGGCGCGGGTGCACCACACCCGACGCATCGATCAGCGCACCGTCGGACGGACGCACGCGCAGCTGCCCGGTATTGCGCAGGACGGTGCCGGCATCGTCGACGAGAACGAGTTCGCTGGCGGCCCCGCTGCGCATCAGGCCGGCCACCAGCGGGTCGACGGTGCGTGCGGCACTGGCGCCCGGCAGCCGGGCATCGACGAGCACGGTGGACGTCACCGGCAGCGCGTCCTGAAGCGTCGCGCTGCCCGCGCGGAAGGCGCCGTCGGCGACGTCCACCCACATCCCCGCGCCGAGGAACTGGACGAACCCCGCCCGGGCAAGGGCCAGCAGCTCGCGCACGCGGAACCCGGGCGGCCCGCTCGCGACGGAGTTGAAGAAGCCCTGCCACCAGCTCAGGTCGAACGCCTGCGAGCGCGCCGAGAGCGCGCCTGCGCCGACCAGGCGGCCGACCTGTCCGTATACGGAGAGCATCGCGACGAACGCGCCCAGGTGCGGGGTGTGGGCCGGATCGACGTGCTGGCGCAGGTCTTCGGCTATCCGCTCCTGCACGAGCGGCTGGAGCGTGGCGAGGTCGGGAGCGTGCAGCCCGTCGAGCGGGTTGTCGAGAGCGGCGAAGTCGATCCTGTCGACGGGGCCGGGCACGCCGGCGGCGAGCAGCTCGTCCATCTCCGGTGTGCCCCACTCCAGCTCGGCGTACCGGACGGCGAACTCGTCCCAGGAGAGCCGGACGCGGTCGGGGTGGCCGAGGAACATCTCGTGGTACCAGCCCCAGGCGATCTCCTTGGCCATCAGCGGCCACACCTGCGTCCGCAGTTCGACGGGCCCGTCCGTGGCCAGCAACCGGTCAACCTCGGCCGGTCCGAGGAACCGCGGTAGCGGTGGCCGTCCGGCGCGCAGCTCGTAGTGGGCCTTGGAGTGGTAAGGCGCGCCGCGCGGCGAACCCGCCACCAGCCGCGGTTCGGCGCCCGACGGGATGTAGCGCAGGGTGTCCTCGCCGGGACCCGTCGGTTCGAACCTGCCACCGCGGCCCTCGAAGAGCAGCACCATGAGGTCGACGAACGCGAGCCCCATGCCGCGCACGATCACCGTCTCCCCCGGCTCGATCACCGACAGGTCGGAGTCGGTGGTCTGCTCGGGCGGCAGGTAGCGCAGGCCGAGTCCGGCGGCCCGGGCGGCCAGCGCGAGCTCCTCATCGGTGGGTGTCGCGTCGAGGTGTCCGGAGGCGAGCACGACCGCGTCGACACGCAGGGCCGAGCCGTTCTCCAGGTGCACGACCTGTGTGTGGCCGTCCTCGGTCAGCTCGACGGCCCGGCTGCGGTGGACGTGCACCCGAACGCCTGTGGGCAATCCGGCGATCACCTCGTCCAGCACCCAGCTCAGGTACGCGCTCTGCAGCCGCCTGCTCGGGAAGGTCGAGGCCGTGACGGCGCGCAGCTCGGCGGCGAGCTCGGGGCCGAGCACGTCGGGGTCACCGTTCGCGCGCAGCTCCCGCGCCCAGTCCCAGAACGAGGGGCCCGGCCGGATCGGCCCGTCGCAGACGACCGTGTCGTCGGTGAACATGGTGACGTCGGCCGCCATCGAGTTCATGGCCAGCAACGGGGACTGCTCGCGGCGCCAGATCCGCCCGGCACCCGCCGGGTAGGGATCGATCAGGTGCACGTCGACGGCTGCCCCGCAGCAGGTGGCGGGGAGCAGCTCGGGGATGCTCGCGCCGAGGCGCTCGAGCAGGCCGACGCCCCGCGGTCCCGCGCCGACGATCGCGATCGCGGAGGTCACAAAGGGTTCCTCTCGGCAGGCGGACGGAAGACGGTCCGGGCCTGCCTGTCAGAGGGCTGCGCTGGTGCGGCACAGGTCCACGTGCCACCGACGCGACAGCTGGAACCCCATACAACGACTGTAGATCGGCGTTTCCAGCACGGCCAGCGAACCGGTCTCGCGTCACGTTCCCGGCTCCATGACCGCGTCGACGAGGTCCGCGAGTGCGCCCGCCACCCGCGCTGCGCCCGGAGTGGGGGCGCCCCCGGGCTCAGCCATGTACCCGTCGCGGCGGATCTCGATCATGACCGAGAGCACCCGTGGGTCGGTGCCGTAGTACGCGAGGGGGACGTAGGTGCCGGCGAACGGTGAGTTCACCGCGACCGACCCGATCGCGGCGAACGCCGTCTCTGCCGCCGCGACGAGCCACGACGGCGTGTGCACGGGGTCGGCGCCCAGGCACACCGCCGGCCGCGGGCCGTCGGCGTGCAGCTCGTAGGGCAGCGGTGCCGTGGAGTAGGAGTGGACGTCCACGAGCACGGCGCGTCCGGTGGCATCGATCCGGTCATCCACCGCGGCCTGCACCTCGGCGGCCCACGGCGTGTAGTAGGCGGCGAGCAGCAGGTCCCGATGCGCAGCGTCGTCCGCCCGGAGGGGCTGGCCGCGGGTGCCCCGGGTGTAGACGGCGGCCATGCCGGCCGCGGCCATCTCCTCCCGCTCGTCGGGGAACCGCTCCGGGTCGACCACGAACCGCGACACCCGGTTCACCAGCAGCCAGGGCCGCACCCGCGCGCGCTCCGCGGCGGCGGTCGCGATCAGGTCCGTGTGGTGGTCGGTCAGCGCGGCCACCTCGGCCGCGAGCTCGTCGTCCTCGAGCACGAGGTGCGGTCTGGTCCACGCGGGGATCTCGGTGCCGGCATGCGGGACGTGCAGCAACACGGAGCTCCGGGCATCGCCCGCACGGGCGTCCGGAGGGCGCGGATCCAGCACCTGACCATCCTGCCCGCCGGCCGGCGCACGGGCCGTGCTTCCTCCCGTGTGACCGCTTCGAGGTCTTGTTGACGGACCCACCCCACGGTGCTGCAGTGGAGGACGTGACCATCCGGGTTCCCCTGGTGACGCGGGCACACATCGACCTCGGCCGGGTGTGGTCGGCGGCCTGTCCGGGCCGCTGAGCCCGCAGCCGCATCCCACTCACCCGGAGGATCACCATGCCCG
>DASYES010000275.1:0-4486 GCA_036498885.1 Pseudonocardia sp. | reverse complement strand
AGGAACACGTTGCCGACACCGGCGACGAGCACCCGGCCGGGCGTGCTGCCGTCGCCGGTCACCGGAGGGCCTCGAGCTCGTCGGGGCGGAAGTAGCGGAAGCGGCCGTGCGCGAGCTGCATCTCGGCCCCGGGGTCGCCGTCGACCGAGACCGCGACGTGCACGCGTCCGTCGACGTCGTGCACCACGGCCTGCACGGTGGCGCGCATCCCGTCGAGGAAGCGGTCCTGGATGTCGCCGCCGCGGCCGGGCCGCAGCACGACCTGGCTGCCCTTGGCCACCGGCACGTCACCGACCATCGTGGTGTCGGTCTCGGGGTCGACGGCCGCGTCCTGGGCGGGGTCCCACCACGGCAGCAGTTCCGGGGGCCGATCAGCCGGGCTGTCGGCACCGAACGCCGCGCCGCCCGTGTCGATCGTCGGGATGTCGGACGCCGCTGCCGATGGCCGCATCGAGCGGATCGCCCCGTGCAGCCGCTCCATGATCTCCGGCGGCATGGCGTCGACGGCGTCGATGATGCCCGCTGCGCGCGGGTCGGTCGCGCGCGCTTCGGCTTTCTCGTCGTCGGTGAGCACGAGCGTGCGGAGGGTGAGGATCTCGTCGTTCTCGAGGCCGTCGAAGAGGTTGACCGTGCTCTCGGGAGCCAGCTGCGGGTGGTCGGCCAGGATGATCGGCGAGGAGAGGACGAGGTCGCTGCGGTCGGCCGTTCCGGCGAGCACTGGCCAGGTGTGCTCGTTGACGCACTCCTTGGTGGCCGGTTCGGCCCACTGCGGCGGGTCGGTGAGCGACAGGAACGTACCGGGGCGGGCCGCGATCAGCGTGTGTGCCGCGATCAGCGACGTGCGCGGCACCTCCTCGCGGGGGGCACCCGGCGCGCAGCCGCCGTCGTTGACGATGTCGAGCCGCAGCCGGTGCACCAGGTAGGGCCCCGCGATGTCGGAGGCGGAGACGACAAGCCGGGCGGTCACCGGCCAGCACTCGCGTAGGACCAGACCCGCGACCGCGCCTGCCGCGTCCCGGATCTCCTCGGTCTCCCGCGCCCCGGGCAGCAGGATCGGGACGCTGATCTCCTCGCGCAACACGGCGTCGAGATCCAGCACCGCGTCGACGTGGCGGGGCACGCCCTCCTAGAACCGCAGGTGGCGCTGCCCGTCGACGAGCAGTTCCGGTACCGGCGTGCCGTCCGGGGTGAGTGGCGAGCGGGCCTGCAGCTGCAGGCAGCGAAGCCGGACGTGCAGCTGCGTGCCCCCGTCGCGGCCGGGTTCGAGCAGGCATTCCATGCGGTTGCGGGCGGGCTCGCTGCCGTCGGACTCGGGGGTGAGCACGCCGAACTGCCAGCGCAGCCGGTTCTTCTGCGCCGTCGCCCGGTAGGGGTACAGCAGGTAGCCCTCGAACAGCACCGCGTCCGCGACGGCCGCGACCTCGGCGAACAAGGGGTGGGGGTCGGGCGACTCGCTCGCGGAGAACGGGCGACTCGCGCACGGGGGAGGGGCGACTCGCGGGGGGTCGGTTGCCTGAGGGGCGGTTGGCTGGGGGTCGGTCACCGCTCGGCCTCCTTCAGGAGGTGCTCGAACGTCTCGTCCCAGTTCGGGATCGCCCGCTCGGAGCGGTAGGCCGCCAGCGCGTCGAGGGTCCTCGTGCTGACCCGGACCCACCCGGACGCGGGGAAGTGCGCGTCCATCGCTGCGCGCCACGTGGACACGGGGAGCCGGAAGGTCGCCTCCTCGTGCCAGGAGACCAGCCCGACCTGAACTCCGGCGAGGCCCCCGTAGTACACGACGCCGGAGAACAGGAGCACGAGCGGAACGGCCCTGGCCTCGGTCCCGGCCTCGGTGCTGCCCTCGGCACCGTCCTCGCCGTCGGCGGTGAGGCCATGGAAGTACTTCGTGGACGCGACGTCGAGGTCGTAGGTCAGCGGCACCGAGATCGGCACGACCGTCGAGCCGCTGAAGCCGGTGACGGTCGTGCTGATCTGAGCGAACTGCAGGGGGTTGAGCGTCTCTCCCCACCGTGATGGCGCCCCGAACAGGTCGGCGAGCTTCCCGGTCTCGTCGGGGGTGTAGCTGCGGCCGCGCGGCTCGATCCGGATCTGGGTCCGCAGGGCCACCGAGTGCACGCGCTGCACGCCGTCGTGGCTGACCTCCACGTCGAACACCAGTGACGGGCCGGCCGCGTAGGGCTCCGGCCGGGCTCCGATGCAGGCGAAGCGCAGCACGTCAGGCCTCCGGTCCGGTCGCGGTCGAGACGGGTCGCGCCTGCTCGCGCAGGGCGTCGAAAAAGCCGTCGATCTCGTGCCACGCTTCGGCGCCGCCGTCGAACCCGCGCCAGTGCAGCTTCACGAGCCCGACGAGCCGGTAGCAGGCGTCGATCGGCACGAGGAGGCCCTCGGCCGACCCGGCAGCTCCCGACCCCGCCCTGTCCCGGCGGACGAGGAGCGCCTCGACGTCGGGTTCCAGCTCGGCGGCGAGGCGTCCGGCACCCGGTCCGCCGGCCCAGGCCTCGAGCCCCAGCTCGCTCTCCGTGGCACCCGCCGGGCTCGGATAGCAGGCGATGACCTTTCCCTGCGCGGAGTTGTGCAGGAAGAAGGCCATGCCGACGGGGATCTGAAGCTCGTCCCACTCGGCGTCGGTCAGGCGGAACTCGGGGTCGGACAGGTACCGGTCCGGCACACGGCGGTAGCCACCCCCGCCCGCTCCGGGGTTGTCGAACAGGAAACCGCACGGCCCGCACGCGCAGAGCATCCGGCGCTCGGCGACCTGCACGAGGTGCGGGTGCTGCGCAGGAACCGGGGTGGCGCACAGCTCGCAGACCTCCTGCACCGGTTCCTGCTCCACGGAATCGGCCAGGAAGCGGCGTAGCGAGGAGATCCCGGGCATTCAGCCCACCCTCTTCGGGGCCGCCGACGGGCGCACCCCGATCTGCAGGAGCGCCGGGCCCGCCGGCACGGCGTCGAAGACCACGCCCGCCACCTCCGGGGCCAGCTCCGTGATCGACGCGGCCACCACGTCCTTCACGGTGTCGTGCCCGCCGGCACCGGAGGCCATTGCAGCGCCGCAGCCGCCACCTTCGATCTGCACGTGGACCCGGCCCTCGTCGTCGAGCCCGGCGAGGGTGAGGCCGGAGCCGTGCGACCCGAGCCTGCGCGCCGCCGCGCCCATCGCGTGCGTGAGCCGCTGATCGAGGGGTACGGGGTGCAGGTCGTGCAGCGCGAGCAGGCCGGCGACCAGCGGGTCGGCCGCCATCCGGTGCACGATCGTGTCGCCGGCACCTGCCCGGACGATGGAGACCATCTGCTCAAGGCCTGCGCCGTAGAACCGCATCAGCACCCGCACCAGCTCTTCCGCCGCGTGCCCCACCGCGGGGCCGCCGTCCGCCGTGATGCCCTCGAGGAGTTCCTCGATGCGGCGGGCGAGCCCCTGCGGATCCAGGTCGGTCGAAGCCACTGCTGCCGCTCAGATCGTGTTGAGCATCGACGGCGACGTCATGCGGTGCAGCGGTTTCCCGTCGCCCTTGTACATGTGCACGCCGCACGGCAGGCAGGGGTCGAAGCTGCGGACCGCCCGCATGATGTCGATTCCCTTGAAGTCCTCGTTGCGGCTCTCCTCGAAGATCGGCGTGTTCTGCACGGCGTCCTCGTACGGGCCGGGCGTGCCGAAGGTGTCGCGCACGCTGCCGTTCCAGGGCGTCGGCGGGTACGGGTGGTAGTTCGCGATCTTGCCGCCGCGGATCACCATGTGGTGCGACAGCACGCCGCGGACCGCCTCGGTGAATCCGACGCTGATCGCCTCGTCCGGGACGACGAACTTCTCCCAGGTCTTGGTGTGGCCGCCGCGCACCTCGGCGAGTGCCTTCTCGATGAAGTGCAACGCACACGCGGCCGCGTAGGCCTGGAAGTAGGTGCGCGCCCGGTTGCGCTCGATCGCGTTCGACAGCGGCCTTCCCTGCCTGTCGTGCGGGATCTTCCACTCGAAGCTGACCTCGGGCCGGAGCACGGTGCGCGGCAGGTTGATCTGCACGCTGTCGCCCGTGGCCTTGACGAAGCCGATGTCGACCAGGCCGCCAAGAGCCGTGGTCCACAGCCGGGCCAGCGGACCGCCGCCGGTGTCGAGGGCGAGGTGATCCTTGCCGTCGAACCAGCGCGGCGACATCGTCCAGCTGTACTTGTCGTCGAAGTCGCGCTTCTGCGGGGCCGGGATCGTGTGCTGGTTCCACGGGTGCCTGCGGTCGACCGGGTTGCCCAGCGGGTCCTGGGTCGCGAACATCTCCTGGTCCTCCCAGTCCCGGTAGAACGAGCTGCCGAGCAGGATGCGGATCCCGAGGTTGATGTCCACGAGGTCGTTGGTGATCAGGTTGCCGTCCACGACGATGCCGGGCGTGACGAACATCTTCCGGCCCCAGCCGGTCATCGTCCGGTACTGGAAGTCGCAGTGCTCCGGGTCGTTGAACGCGCCCCAGCAGCCGAGCAGAACGCGACGGCGACCGACTTC
>DASYES010000274.1:0-7318 GCA_036498885.1 Pseudonocardia sp. | reverse complement strand
CCGCCGTTGACGAGCCAGCGTTCGGCGGGAGCGCCGCCGCGCTCAGCGGGGTCGGGTGTGAGCTCGAAGCCCTCCCGTAGCCGCTGCATGACCTCGCCGGCCGTGACCATCTCCGAGCGCTCCCAGCCGTGCTGGGCGTCGAGCGGCATCTGCTCGATGAAGCGCAGCTCGTAGCCGTTGTCGACGGCGAAGCGCAGGAGCGGGACGGCCTCGTCGTCGTTCACGCCGCGCAGCAGCACTGTGTTGATCTTGATCGGGTCGAGTCCTGCGGCACGTGCGCCGGCGAGCCCGTCCAGCACGTCGGAGAGCCGGTCGCGCCGCGTGATGCTGGCGAACCGCTCCTCCTGCAGCGTGTCCATCGAGACGTTCAAGCGGTTGACACCGGCCGCCGCGAGCGCCTCCGCCCGGCGCGCGAGCCCGACGCCGTTCGTGGTGAGCGAGATGTCCGGGCGGGGTTCCAGAGTCGCCGAGGCGGCGATGATCTTCTCGAGGCCCTTGCGCAGCAGCGGCTCGCCGCCGGTGAACCGCAGTTCCTCGACGCCGAGGTCGCGCACCGCGATGGTGATCAACCGCAACAGCTCGTCGTCGGTGAGCTGCTCGGCGCGCGGCATCCAGTCGAGACCCTCTGCCGGCATGCAATACGAGCAGCGCAGGTTGCAGCGGTCGGTCAATGAGATGCGCAGGTCGGTGGCCACTCGGCCGAACGAGTCGATGAGTCGGGGGTCGGCGGGGCGGGCTGGGTCCCGGGGCACGGCACGCCGCACCGCGGGGAGGCCGAGATCGAGAGCCGTCACAACAAGAGCCTAACCGCCGTGAATGCCCCTTTGCGCGGCGACAAACCGCAGTTCAGGGGCCACCTCCGCATCTGCGGACGCTTACCGCCTCCTGTTCCGCAGCTGCTGATTTCCTTCCCGTCCTCGACTATTCGAAAGGAGCGGTTGATCACGCTGCGGAACAAGGAGCAAGCACGCGGTTCGATCAGGCGTGCCGGGCCAGTTCCTGACGGGCGACAGTGCGCAGGTGCACCTCATCGGGACCGTCGGCCAGGCGCAGTGCTCGCGCCCAGTTGTAGAAGTAGGCGAGCGGCAGGTCGTCGCTCATTCCGGCCCCGCCGTGGATCTGGATGGCTCGGTCGATCACGCCGCACGCGATGCGCGGGCACACCACCTTGATCGCCGCGATCTCGGTGGCTGCGCCCTTCGACCCGAACCTGTCGATCAGCCAGGCCGTCTTCAGTACCAGTAGGCGGGCCTGCTCCACCTCGATGCGCGACTGCGCGATCTGCTCACGTACGACGCCCTGGTCGGCCAGCGGCCGGCCGAACGCCACACGCGAGGTCGCCCGGCGCACCATCAGGTCGATGGCCCGCTCGGCCATCCCGATCAGACGCATGCAGTGGTGGATGCGGCCGGGGCCCAGCCGGGCCTGCGCGATCGTGAAGCCGCCACCCTCTTCGCCGAGCAGGTTGGTCGCCGGCACCCGCACGTCGCGGAACACGAGCTCCGAATGCCCGTGCTGATCCTGGTAGCCGAATGTCGGCAGGTGCCGGACGATCTCCAGCCCGTGGGTGTCGCGGGGCACCAGCACCATCGACTGCTGCCGGTGCGCGGCGGCGTCGGGGTCGGTCTTGCCCATCACGATGAAGATCTTGCAGCGCTCGTCGGCCGACCCGGAGATCCACCACTTCCGGCCGGAGATCACATAGTCGTCGCCGTCGCGCTGAATTCTGGTCTGCACGTTGCGGGCGTCCGAGGATGCGACGTCGGGCTCGGTCATCGCGAATGCCGACCTGATCTCGCCCTCGAGCAGCGGGGTGAGCCACTCCTGCTTCTGCTCGGGCGTGCCGAACAGGTGCAGCGTCTCCATGTTCCCGGTGTCCGGCGCCTGGCAGTTGATGGCCTCGGGGGCGATCACCGGCGACCAGCCGGAGATCTCGGCCACGGGGGCGTACTCGAGGTTCGACAGGCCGGAGACGCTCGGCAGGAACAGGTTCCACAGTCCGCGGGCACGCGCCTCCGTTTTCAGCTCCTCGACGACGGGCGGCAGGTCCCACTCCTGCGGGGTGCCACGCCGCTCCGCACGGAACGCGTCGTACTCCGCCTCGGCCGGCAGCACCTTCTCGTCGAGAAACGCCCGCATGCGCTTGGTGAAGTCGGCAGCAGCGGCGCTGGGTTCGAAGTCCACGATCTGCACCCAACCACAGCGGACCCCCGACGTGGGCGAAGTCGCATTCGCGGCTTTAGAATCTGTAGTGTGCCGCAATTCAGGATCTCCGACGCCGCGCGTCTGCTGGGAGTCAGCGACGACACGGTTCGTCGCTGGGTCGACGCCGGAACACTCCCGGTCCAGCCCGACGCGTCGAACCGCAAGGTGATCGACGGCGCGGCGCTCGCCGCGTTCGCGCGTGACCACGCACACACGCCACCCGATCCGTCCGACGTGCAGAGCTCGGCCCGCAACCGGCTCGTCGGGCTGATCACGTCGGTGATCACCGACACGGTCATGGCCCAGGTCGAGATGCAGTGCGGGCCGCACCGGGTGGTGTCCCTGATGTCGAGCGAGGCAGTGCGGGAGCTGGGACTCGAACCCGGCGCCCTGGCCGTCGCGGTGATCAAGTCGACCACGGTCGTCATCGAGACTCCCGGAGGAAGTTCATGAGAATGCGGATGATGACCGCCGCGTCGGCGGCCGGGCTGGTGCTGCTGGCCGGATGTGGCGGCGGAGCGCCGAGCGACACCAACGCCGGAGGGGCACCCGCACCGGCGAAGCGCACCCTCACCGTCCTGGCCGCCGCGTCGCTGACCGAGACGTTCGGTGAGCTGGAGAAGCAGTTCGAGACCGACAACCCCGGCGTGGACGTCGTCATGAGCTACGGCGGCTCGTCCGACCTGGCGCAGCAGATCGTCAACGGGGCGCCCGTCGATGTGTTCGCCTCGGCGAGCGACTCCACGATGAAGACGGTCACCGACGCCGGGCTCACCAACGGATCGCCCACGATCTTCGCCAAGAACGTGCTGGAGATCGCCACCGTGCCGGGCAACCCGAAGGGCATCACGTCCTTCGCCGACCTCGCGAGCCCCAACCTCAAGGTCGTCGTCTGCGCCCCGCAGGTGCCCTGCGGCGCCGCCGCCCAGAAGGTGGAGACCTCGACCGGCGTGGAGATCAAGCCGGTCAGCGAGGAGACCGACGTCAAGAACGTCCTCGGCAAGGTCTCCACCGGAAACGCCGACGCCGGCCTCGTCTACGTCACCGACGTCACGGCGGCCGGGTCCCAGGTACAGGGCGTGAACTTCCCGGAGGCCGAGCAGGCCACCACGAACTACCCGATCGCCACGCTCAAGAACGCTCCGCAGCAACAGCTGGCGGAGTCGTTCGTGAGCCTGGTGACCGGTGAGCAGGGTCAGAAGGCGCTGCAGGCAGCGGGCTTCGGCACGCCGTGACCGCAACCCTCGGCGAGACGCCGACCCGACGCCGGCCCGATGAACACGAGGTCGGTGTCGGCGTTCCCCGTCTGCTGTGGGTACCCGCCGGGCTGGCCTTCGCGCTGATCGCGCTGCCGGTGGTCGGCCTCGCGATCAAGGCGGACTGGCCGCAGCTGCCGGCGCAGCTGGTCAGCCCTGCATCGCTCGACGCACTGAAGCTGTCGCTGATCACCGCGTCGATATCGACGGTGCTCTGCATCGTGTTCGGCGGCCCGCTCGCCGTGGTGCTGGCGCGCAGCAGGCTGCCCGGCCTGCGGCTGCTGCGCTCGGTGGTGCTGCTGCCGCTGGTGCTCCCTCCCGTCGTGGGTGGGTTGGCGTTGCTGTACCTGCTCGGGCGTACCGGGCTCGTCGGTCGCGGCTTGGATCTCGCGTTCGGCGTGACGATCCCGTTCACCACGTCCGCGGTGGTGCTGGCGCAGACGTTCGTGGCGCTGCCGTTTCTCGTCGTCAGCATGGAGGGCGCGCTGCGCACCGCCGGGCGGCGCTACGAGGCGGTGGCGGCCACGCTCGGGGCCTCGCCTGGACTGGCCTTCCGGCGCGTGACAGTGCCGCTGGTTCTTCCGGGGCTCGCGTCTGGTGCGGTGCTGGCGTTCGCCCGGTGCCTCGGCGAGTTCGGGGCGACGGTCGCGTTCGCCGGGAGCCTTCAGGGCACTACTCAGACCCTGCCGCTGCTGGTGTACCAGTTGCGGGAGACCGACGTGGAAGCAGCGGTGGCGCTGTCGCTGCTACTGGTCGTGGTGGCCGTCGCGGTGATCGCGGTGGCGGCGCCACGCAGCGTCGAAGTCCGGTGAGCGGCCTCGACGCGCGCGTGGTCGTGCGCCGCGCGGCGTTCACCCTCGACGTGGCCCTGCGGGCCGAGCCAGGGGAGGTGCTGGCGGTGCTCGGCCCCAACGGGTCGGGCAAGTCGACGCTGCTCGGAGTGCTGGCCGGACTGCTGCGCCCGGACGAGGGACACGTCCGCGTCGGGGACGAGCTGGTGACCGACTCGGCAGCGCAGGTGCTCGTGCCGCCCCACCGGCGCGGAGTGGGGTTGCTGGCACAGCAGGCCCTGCTCTTCCCGCATCTGACGGCCGTCGGGAACGTCGCCTTCGGTCCCCGGGCACACGGCGTGCCGCGCCGCGAGGCGGAGCAGCGGGCTCGCGAGCTGCTCGATGCGGTCGGCGTGGCGGAGTTGGCCGACCGGCGGCCGGCCCGGATGTCGGGCGGCCAGCAGCAGCGCGTGGCGCTGGCCCGCGCGCTGGCGCCGGATCCCAACCTGCTCTTGCTGGACGAGCCGCTGGCAGCGCTCGACGTCGACGCCACTCCGGCGATGCGCTCGCTGTTGCGCCAGATGCTGCGCGGTGAACGGGGGAACCGCCCCAAGCAGACCGCCGTCCTGGTCACCCACTCGGCGCTCGACGCGCTCGTGCTGGCCGATCACGTCGTGGTGCTGACGAAGGGCCGTGTGGTGGAGGAGGGCCCCGTCCGGGACGTGCTCGCCCGCCCGCGAAGCTCGTTCACGGCGCGGATCGCCGGCCTGGACCTCGTGCCGGGCACGGCGTGCCCCGAGGGGCTGCGGACGGCCGACGGCTTGGTCGTGTCGGGCATGTCCGGACGCGACGGCGAGGTTCCCGTGCACGGCGAGCCCGCGGTCGCGGTGTTCCCGCCCTCGGCGGTGGCGGTCTTCGCGGATCGGCCTCACGGCAGCCCGCGAAATGTCGTGCCGGTGCGACTGGCGGCGATCGAGCCGCGCGGCGACATGGTGCGGCTGCGTGCCAGAGCGGCACCCGGCGGCCCGCATTGGGTGGACGGGCTGGCTGCCGACGTGACGCCCGCGGCGGTGGCCGATCTCGGGGTCGAGCCGGGAGCGGAGCTGTGGTTCGCGGTCAAGGCAGCCGAGGTGGCGATCCACGCGGCCACCTGATCTTCGGTCCCGGTGAACCAGCTCCCGCCAAGATCCGTGACTTGTTATAGTTGTTTGCGAACAAGTCCTGAGGGGGAATCATGATTGGTCAGTTCGGGGGGATGTACCGGCGGGCGGTGGTCACACTCGTACCGCCCGTCGTGGCCGGCGCGATCACGGTGGGCGTGTTGGCCACGCTCGCCCATCGGCTTCCGGATCAGGTGGTCGGATCCGGCGGGATCGTCGAGGCGATGCCCTGGAGCAGGGTGCTCGTGGATGGCCTCGTCTGGTCGATCCTCACCCTGATCTGGGGTGTCATCTGGCTGTATGTGCGTCGCAGGGTGCAGGGCGGCCAACGATGGATCGCCGCGACCACGTGGGTCGGATCGGTTCTGATCGTCGGCTATGTGCTCCAGCTCGTCGTGCGCAACCTGGATCTCGCCGGTTCGCCCTCCCGGCCGGCACCGTGGTGGACCTCGCCGTTCGCTGTCGTGCCAGTGCTGGCAGTCGTGGCGCTGGTCTCGTGGTGGGCAATGGGTCCCGACCCCGAGCAGCCCGAAGCGGCAGGGCGCCCTCGGCCGGGTGCGCCTCGCCTCCAGCTCTCGGGTGGCGAGCGGGCACTGTTCGCGCGGACGGTGTTCTCCCGGCGCGGCCTCGCATCGGCGCTGCTTTGGGCCGTGCTGACGGTCTGGCAAGCGGTGTTCGGGGCGGGGACCTACCTCGTCGTGGCGCTCTTCGCGCTCGTGGCGATCATCGCGGCCGCGCAGTCCTGGGCCCGGGTCCTGGTCGACGAGCACGGCGTCCATGTCATCCAGCCGCTGCTCCGTAGGGTCCTCGTCGGTGCGGAGCTGCGCACGGTCGTCGAAGCGAGGGCGGGCACTCTCGACCCGCGCGCCCTGCCCCGTGCTACGTACGGCGCGTTCCACATGCCGCGCCAGTCGGGTTACCGGGCGACGGCGGGCGGGGAGATGCTGCGGCTGCAGTTGTCCAACGGGCGCGAGTTCATCGTCACCGTTCCCGGCGCCGCCACGGCTGCGGGCCTGGTGAACACGCAGCTGGATCGGCGGCGCGCAACCGCGGGCGACGACCGTTGCTGATCCGCATCGACCCGACGTCCGCCGTACCGCTGGGCGACCAGGTGGCCGCCTCGGTGCGGCGGGCGATCGCCGACGGGCAGGTGGTGGCGGGGGAGAAGCTACCGCCGGCCCGGGAGGTCGCCGAGTCGTTGGGAATCAACCTGCACACCGTGCTGCGCGGCTACCAGCGTCTGCGGGACGAGGGCCTGGTGGACCTGCGTCGGGGTCGCGGCGCCGTGCTCACCTCGGCGGCGACGAGCGGTCGGGCCGGCATCGCCGAACGTGCGGCCGAGCTGGTGAATCTCGCCCGCAGCATGGGCCTTGGTGAGCAGGACGTGTTGGGCCTCGTCCGAAGCGCGTTCCAACAGGGATAGCGATGAGGTAGGCGGATCCGTCGGGGGCCGGATCCGCCGGTCATTCGCGACCCTGTGTAGTCGTTAGGTAGCACAGTGCAATAGATTCCGGTCACATTCGCAACTTGCGCACCTATCGTGTCTCTGTTCCCAGGGTTAACGTATCCGTAGCGTCGCTCCACGTGACGCGCCTGCCTTCGTGGATCGCCCCGGCGGCGACCGCACTCGCGCTCGTCGGTGTGTTCGTGAGCCCCGGGAGCGCGGAGGCGCTCGTCTCGTCGTCCCGCACCGTCGAATACGTAGTGCACACCCGTTCCGCGGCCGACACGGGCGCCGTCGTCGGTGCGCTCGGCATCCGGCCGAGCGTCACGTTCGACCGGGCGTTCGCGGGGTTCGCCGCGCGCCTCGACCGGGCCCAGGTCCAACGGCTCGGCGCGCTGCCCGGCGTGCTCGGCTTCGAGGAGGACCGCAGGCTGGACGTGCTCGTGCCGCGGGCCCTCCGGGCGCAGAAGGCGCTCGAAGGCG
>DASYES010000273.1:0-2372 GCA_036498885.1 Pseudonocardia sp. | reverse complement strand
CGCGAGCTCATCCTGGCCCTCCAAGGCCCCTCGCAGGCGCTCGCCGGCGCGGGCGACACGATCCGCGGCGCCTTCGACGACGCGGCACGGACCGCGCAGCAGGTGCCCTTCGTGGGGGACGAGCTCGCGCGCGGGCTCGGCACCGGAACCGGGGCGGGCGATGCGCTCGCCGCGGCGGGGCGGGAGCAGATGGAGACGATCGCGGCCGTCGCGCTCGGCGCCGAGATCGGGATCATCGTGCTGGGCGCGCTGCCGGTGCTGCTGCTGTGGCTGCCGCTGCGCATCCGCTACGCGCGGGCAGCCCGCTCGGCCGTCGCGGTGCGGTCGGTCGACTCCGACCTGTTGGCCCTGCGTGCCATGACCCGGCTGCCGGTCCGGCGGCTGCTCAAGGTGTCGTCCGATCCGGCCGCCGCATGGCGGCGCGACGACCGGGCCGTCGTGCACGGGCGTGCGGCGCTCGAGCTGCGGAGCCTGGGCCTGCGTGCCCCGGCGCGCCCGCCCGACTGAGCGCCCGGTCCACTCATCCCCGCACGGTCACGGCCTTGTCGTCGGTGACGACGGGCCGTCCCTCGCCGTCCGACGGGTCGTCCTCCAGCACCCGGATGACGTACTCCCCCGGCGCGAGCGGCACCGTGAACGCGAACGGCGCGAACCGCTGGCCCTCCGTCGTGCTCGTGAAGCCCGACTTCAGCACCGCACCGCTACGCAGCACCTGCCATCCGACGGTCGCCTCGAACACCGCGGCCTCCCCCATCACCTCGACGTTGGGCCCCACCACGGCACCGTGGGCAGGCGCGTCGATCTGCACGAGGGAGCGGAGTGCGTACTCGTCGCCGCGCGCCACCGGCTCGGCCGTGGCGACCCCCCACAGCTGATCCACGGGAGCACCGTCAACCAGGATCCGCACGGGGTCGGTTGACTGCAGCGCGGCCTGCACGGTGAACACCAACTGCTGCACCGAGAGCTGCGCGAACTCGGCGCCCACCTGGGCATCCGGCGGAAGGGCAAGGTCGACGACGATCGTGCCGTTCTCGGTGCGCACCGGGCTGCGCAGCTGGGTGCCGGGCGGCCAGTGCGAGTGGTAGTCGGGATCGATCCCGGTGGGGGCGGCCAGCATCTCCCGGACGGCGTCGCTCGCCAGGTCGGTGGACGGCACGCGGTGGAACTCCCGCTGCAAGCGGATGCCGGCCGGGGTCGCTGCCAGGTAGTAGACGGGCAGTGCGGCCGGTTCGGACGCCGGGCTCGAGGGTGGGCCCGACTCGGCGGTCCTGGCGGGCCCCGACGCGTCTCCCGACGGCGGAGGCGCGCCGCTGCATCCGCCGAGGAGCACCGCGAGGACAACAAGAGCAAGTGGAGTACCACGTCGCACAAGCATCCCGAGCACCTCCGCAGGGTTCGGTTCCACCGTGCCGGATGCCGCCCGGCTGCCCGCACGACGCGCCGGACGCGCCCGGGTGGCACCCTGCGGCCCATGCCGTTGTTCTCCTTCGAGGGTAAGTCCCCGACCGTGCATCCCGACGCCTTCATCGCTCCCACCGCCACGCTGGTCGGCGACGTGCACGTCGAGGCCCACGCGTCCATCTGGTACAACGCTGTGCTCCGCGCCGACTTCGGCCCGATCATCGTCCGCGAGGGCGCGAACGTGCAGGACGGCTGCGTGCTGCACGGCGGCACGGATCCCGTCACCGAGGTGGGGCCGGGCGCGACGATCGGCCACCTCTGCGTGGTGCACGGCGCCGTGATCGGCCGCGAAGCGTTGATCGGCAACGGCTCGACGATCCAGGACGGCGCCCGCATCGGGGCGCGCTGCCTGATCGGCGCCGGGGCCACCGTCGCGCCCAACACCGTGGTGCCCGACGAGCAGCTCGTGCTGGACACGGTGGCCAGGGCGAAGGGGCCCCTGACGCAGTCCGCCCGCTGGTGGGTGGAGGGCAATCCGGCGATCTACCAGGAGCTGGCCCGGCGCCACCGCGGGAGCGTCACACCGGTCGTCCCGGTTCACGAGGGCTGAGGCGGCTGGACGAGATCGTCATCGACTACCACGGCCCGTCCGGTTGCGGGCGGGCCGCCGTCAGCTGGGATCGAGGTCCGGCGAGGAAGCCTGCGCCCAGTAGCGGCGAGGGATGCGTCCTGCCTCCCGCGCGGCCCGGCCCGCCTCAACCGCCATCCTCATCGCGTGCGCCATCCGCTCCGGGTTGCCTGCCCGCGTCACCGCAGTGGCGAGCAGCACGGCGTCACAGCCCAGCTCCATCGCCTCCGCGGCCTCCGACGCCGTGCCGATCCCGGCGTCCAAGACGACCGGGACCGAAGCCGCGGCCACGATCATCTCGATGTTGTGGGGGTTGCGGATCCCCAGCCCGGTACCGATCGGC
>DASYES010000272.1:0-5390 GCA_036498885.1 Pseudonocardia sp. | reverse complement strand
GATCGGTCGATTCACGCGTGACGTCGATCAGAACCTTGCCGACCCAGTGGTTCTCGACTGCTTCGTGTGCCTCGCGGGTTCGTTCGAGCGGGTAACGCGCGATCGGCAAACCGTGCTGGTCGCCGACGCCGAACGCGCCCGCGGTGACGGCCGCGCTCACGGCCGCGACGGCATGGTCCTTCTGCTGCGCCGAGGTCGTGTAGGTCAGGATGAACTGGAACTGCAGGTTCTTGACCATGCTCGGGAACGATGGGATCGGGAGCGTTCGCTCCCGGCCCCCCGTGTAGATCGCGATCGTGCCACCAGGCGCGATCATCTGTACGTCGGACGTGAGGTTGCCCGCCGGTGCCACCTCGACGACGACGTCCGGACCGTCCTTGGTCACGCGCCGCACCTTCGCTGCCACATCCCCGGTGGCGTCGATCACCTCGTCGGCTCCCGCGGCTGTGGCGAGCGCCGCCTTGGCGTCGCTGGTGACCGTCGTGAGGACCCGGGCGCCTGCCCATTTGGCGAGCTGGATGGCGGAGTTTCCGACGGCACCGGCGCCGCCCACCACGAGCACGACCTTGCCCGCGAGCGCTCCGAGATCCAGCCGGGCAGGCCCCTCGGCTGCGCAGGTCAACGCCCGGTGCGCGGTGAGCGCCGGAATCCCGAGTGCCGCGCCGACGTCGAACGGGACGCCGTCGGGGAGCGGCACGACCTGACGGCGCGGCAGCACCACGTACTCCTGCGCGGTGCCGTTGGAACGCATCCATGCGGCGTCCCACACCCACACCCGGTCGCCGACGGCGATGTCGCCGACCCCTGGACCCACGGCGTCGACGACGCCGGCCCCGTCCTGGTTGGGGATGTGCGGGCCCGCGGTGCCGTCGGTGGTACCGCGCCCGGAGCGGGCGCCGATGTCGGTGGGATTGACGCCCGACACCACCACCCGCACACGGACTTCTCCCGCCCCCACGGCGGGGATCTCGCGCTCCACCAGGTGCAGGACGCTTGCGGGTCCCGGTTCTTCGAACATCACCGCTAGCAATTGGATCTCCTCTCGAGCGGTAGTCCGGCTGACGTGTGCTCGAGTGTCGGCGGCGGAACGCGCTCGACCATCCATCGGTCGACTGGCCATGCGAGAGCTTTTCCCGCCCTTCGAGAACGAGTGGGCGGACTACCGTCGAAGGCGACCTCGCGGAGGCCGCGGGGTTTCAGTCGAGCGGAAGGGAGAAGCCATGGCGGAGCCGGCGGAGCTCGGGGAGCTCGTGCGTGCCTTCCGCCACGCCGCTGGACTGACCCTCGAGGATCTTGCGGAGCGCTCGGGTGTCAGCGTGCGGGCGATCAGCGACATGGAGCGCGGTCGCAGCAGGAACCCGCAGGCGCGCACCGTGATGTCTCTCGCGGACGCGCTTCGCCTACCCGAGAACGACCGCAAGCTCCTGTTGTCTGCGGCCCGGACAGGCCGGTCCCGGCCAGCACCGGCGCCGTTGTGCGAACTGCCCCCGGACATCCCGGACTTCACCGGACGCTCCGCGGAACTCGCGACGCTCGCCTCGGCGCTCGTCGACCGTCGTGGACGACCGGGTCCCCTCGTGATCTCCGGGGCGGGTGGGCTGGGCAAGACGGCGTTGGCGGTCCGCGCCGCGTACAGCACACGCGGCGAGTTTCCGGACGGGCGGCTGTTCGTCGACCTTCGGGGGAGCGACCCCGAGCCGCTCGACCCCTACGTCGTGCAGTTCCGCCTGCTGCGCGCGCTCGGTGTCGACGCCGAGATCATCCCGGCGCTCCACACCGACCGCACTCAGGTGTTGCGGCGCGTCCTGGACGACCGGCGCGTGCTGCTCCTACTCGACAACGCGGCGGACGAAGCGCACATCCGGCGCCTGCTGCCTGGTCCCGGCGGCAGCGCAGCGCTCATCACCAGCCGGCGGACGCTCACCGGACTCGAGCATGCACGCCGCGTCACACTAGGTCCGTTCAGTGATGCGGACGCCGACGGCATGTTGCGGGCCGTCATCGAACATGGCTCCGACCCGGCACCCGCACTGATCCGGACGGTCGCCCAGTTGTGCGGCAACTACCCCCTTGCGCTGCGGATCGCCGGCAACCGCATGCTGAGCAGGCCGGGCTGGACCCTCGAGACCCTGGTCAACCGGCTGGCCGACGAGGAGAGCCGGCTCGACCACCTGTCCGCCGGGGACCTGCAGATCCGGGCTGCCTTCTCCGTGTCCTACAGCCAGTTGGAACCAACCACCCGGCTGGTGTTCCGGCGGCTGGCTCTGGTGCCGGGCCCCGACACCGGAGCCGCCCTGGGCTCGGTGCTGACCGAGTTGCCGGTACACGAGGTCGACCGCCGCGTCGATGACCTCATCGAGCTCGGTCTGCTCGTCTCGGCCGCGGACCAGCGCGCCGGGTTCCACGACCTGATCCGGCTGTTCGCTCGGGAGCAGTTGGTGGCCGAGGACACCCGTGACGCCGTCGAGGCGGCCCGTCGGCGCCTTGTGTCCTGGCTTCTCGCGACGGCCCGTGCTGCCGGGAGCTGGTTCCAGCCGACCCGGCAGCGGAGCCCCGAGCCGTCCGGCCTTCCGACGGATTTCCCCGACCCGGTGTCGGCACAGCGCTGGCTGGAGGCCGAGAGCGAGAACTGGCTCGGGGCGCTGCGTCTGGCTCTGGCGAGGGCTGACTACCCCACGGTCGTGAGCACTGCTGAAGCACTCCAGGGGTTTTCCAGCAGATGGGTCAACTGGCGGCACTGGCCCGAGGTCTTCGCCTTGTCCGCGGAAGCTGCGGAGAGGCTCGGTGGCCGGCACCGGTCGGGGATGCGCGGCGAGTACCTCACCCAGGCCGAGGCCGCCCGGCAGGCGGACGGGGCGTGACCCCGCCAGTCATCCGACGGGTGGCTCGCGGCCGCGACAGTGGAGCGGTGTTCACACCAACTGGTCGCCCCCGTTCGGCGGTAGGACGCACACCGCGGTGCCGCTTCCAGCACGCGACCTGCTCCTCGTCGCCGATGAAGCCACCGCGGACACCCTCGACGACGGCCTCGAGCACGTCTGGGTCTTCACCATCGCCGACCCGGCGAACCCGATCAGCATCGCTACGCTGCCGAGGCCGGCGGAACAGGACTATGCCCGCAAGGGTGGCCATTTCGGGCCGCACAACCTGCACGAGAACCGGCCGGGCAGCGTCGTCTCGGACACGCTGATCTTCGCCACTTACCAGAACGCCGGGGTACGAGCGTTCGACATCTCCGACCCGTACCGGCCGAAGGCGGCCGGGGCACTCGTTCCAGGTCCGCCCGCGAAGCTCGTGGATCCGCGCCCCTGACGCTCGCGCGTGATCCGGACCGCCGACGTGCACGTCCGACCCGATGGCGTGCTGTTCTGCACCGACGACGACGCCGGGCTACTGAACGCCCAGCACGACGGCTGACCTGGTCAGACCAGCGGCCCCTCCGGCGGTAGCGCCTGCCGGAGCTGGTGGCGCTGCGTGATCCCGAGCCGGAGGTAGACGTTGTGGAGATGGGCGCTGACTGTACTCGGTGACAGCTGCAGTCGGTCGGCCACCTCACGGTTCCGCAGACCCCGGGCGGCAAGCCGGGCGACCTGGAGTTGTTGCGCCGAGAGGAGGGCGTCGCCTGTCGGCTTGCCCCGGTCATCGGGATCGCCGCCACCGGCCCTGAGCTCGCCGCGAGCGGATCGGGCGAGGGCGCGCGCGCCCAGCGCGCCGAACGCCGAGAGCGCTTCGGTCAGCTGGGGCCGCGCATCCAGCGGTCTGCGCTGCCTGCGCAACCATGATCCGTAGTGCAGCCGTGTGAGCGCGAGCAGGAATGGCCACGATCCGGCGCGCGGATGAGAGATCGCGAACCGGAACCGCCGCTCGGTTTCCGTGTCGTCCGCGAGCAGCGCATAGGCCTGGCTCAACTGCAGCTGCGTCAGGATCGGCGGACGGGGCCCGTGTGCCCGTCGCATGGAGTTGATGACCGGGAGAGCGTCAGCGTTCATGCCCGCGCGGGCGGCCGCCATCGCCAGCCCGACCGCATCCACACCGTCGGGCGGCGGCGTCCCGGGGTGCGCCTGCATCTCGATGACGGCCAGGAAGTCGCGAGTGGCGGGGTCGAAATCGTCGGCGATGAGGGCCGCATACCCGAGTGCGCGCAGCAGCCCGACGCGTGCCGCCCGGTTGCTTTCCAGGGACAGGGCCGACCAGCCCTCTTCGGCGAGTGAGCGTGCGGTCGCGGCGTCACCCCGAAAGGCGGTGAGGAGGGCGCGCAGGGCGATGAGGTGTACCCGCAGAACCGGGAGGTCCCGCGCAGTCGCGAGCTCGGCGGCGGATTCGAGGCCTCGCTCGGCAGCGTCCCAGCGTCCAATGTCGATCAGGCCGCGGATCAGCGGCGGCCATGCCTCGGGAAAGACTGCTGTGCGCTCCCCGGTGCTGGATTCGGCGAGAACCCCCGACCGCAATGTGATCGCGCGCTCTCTGTCCTCGAGCGTGTCGGCGATCGTTGCCAGGGCCAGTTGGTCCACCGCCGGCAAACGTGCCACCTTGTTGTGCCCGTCCTTGTTGTGCCCGTCCTTGTTGTGCCCGGTGGCCAGCAGTTTTCGGTGGGCCACCGCGCAGGCGGGGGCAACGGTCACCGCCGCGAACGCATGCTGGAGCGCGAGGTCGGCCTCGCTCAGGTACGGAGCCGATGGCGGGAGGACCGGTCGGCCGGCCGCTGCGACGAGCAGGGATGCGGCCGCGTCGCGATGCGTTCTCAGCCCGGATTGGGCTGCCACCGCAGCACCGCAGACCGCCAGGCCCAGTGCTGTGGCCTGGTCGGTGAGCGGATGGTCGCCGGCCGTGCGGACCAGGAGGTCCATGGCCTCGCGCTGGTGTCCGGCGCGTGAGAGCGCCATCGCAGCGGCGCTCGCGGCGCTGCAGCGCAGGTCCGGTTGTTCGGTGAGCCGGTCGACGTGTGCGGCGACCTCGCGGGTCCAGTCTGTGTGCCCCGCGGCCGACGCGGCGAGGGAGGCCAACACGTATCGACGTGCGGCGAGCCCGCGGTTCGTTGACAGCTCGGCCGCGCGCTGCGCCGCGACCGCAGCGTGCGTCATACGTCCTTCGTCGCGGGCCTTGCGGCTCTCCGCTTCGAGCAGCGCTGCGGTGCGCGCGTCACAGCCGAGCGGCAGCATCGCTTGGTGCATGGCGCGTTCGAACGAGGGTTCGCGGATGGCATTCGCGAAGTCGGCGTGCAGCCGCCGTCGCTCCACGGCGAGGGCCGAGTGATAGATCGCGACCGCGACCAGGGGGTCGGGAAAGAGGGCGTCCTCGTCGCGGAGTTCGACGATACCGGCGGCTACGGCGGGCTCCCACACCTCGGGCTGCAACGGCGACTGGCCGGCCGCGCCCAGCACCGTGGCGAG
>DASYES010000271.1:0-1985 GCA_036498885.1 Pseudonocardia sp. | reverse complement strand
TGCTCGACGTCAGCATCGTGTCCGTCGCGCTGCCCTCGTTGCAGCGCGATCTGGGCACGACCCCGTCCCAGGTGCAGTGGGTGGTCTCCGGGTACGCGCTGACGTTCGGGCTCACGCTGGTGCCTGCCGGCCGGTTGGGCGACGCGCTCGGCCGTCGGCGCATGTTCATGATCGCGCTGGCCGGCTTCGTGCTGTTCAGCGCGCTGGCCGGCGCCGCACCGACAGCGATGTGGCTCGTGTTCGCGCGGCTGGCTCAGGGAATCGCCGCGGGCGCGCTCGCCCCCCAGAACTCCGCGCTCATCCAGCAGATGTTCCGGGGTGCGGAGCGCGGGCGGGCGTTCGGCTTCTTCGGCGCCACGGTCGGGATCTCGACGGCGGTGGGGCCGATCATCGGTGGCGTGATCCTGGCGCTCGCGGCCGGCCCTGACGCGTGGCGCTGGATCTTCTACGTCAACGTGCCGATCGGAGTGGTCGCGCTGCTGCTCGCGGCCCGGTTCATCCCGCACACGCGCAACCGAGCGCGCGGGCACATCGATGTGGTCGGCACCGGGCTGCTCGGTGGGGTGGTGCTCGCCCTCCTGCTGCCCCTGGTCGAGGCAGGGGCGGGTGGGCTGGCCCGGCTGTGGTGGCTCTTCCCCGTCGCCGCGGTGCTGGCGGTGGGCTTCGTCCTCTGGGAACGGCGCGAGGTGCGCCGTGGAAAGGAGCCGTTGCTCGACATCGAGCTGGTCATGTGCACGCCCGGCTACGCCACGGGGGTCGCGCTCGGGACGATCTACTTCGTCGGCTTCAGCGGGATCTGGCTCGTCTTCGCGCTGTACTTCCAGAACGGCCTCGGCTACACGCCGCTGCAGTCGGGGCTCGCGGTCACCCCGTTCGCGCTCGGGTCGGCGACGTCCGCCGTGGTGGGCGGCCGGCTGGTTGCGCGGCTCGGGCGCCTGCTGACGGTGATGGGCCTGGCCCTGGTCGTCCTCGGAGTCACGGCGGCCGGTGCCGTGCTGTGGCTCGCGCCGCCGCACATAGCGGGGTCGCTCGTGGCGCTCCCGCTGTTGGTGGGCGGTATCGGCGGCGGGTGGGTGATCGCCCCCAACACCACGATGACCTTGCGCTTCGTGCCGGTCTCCGCCGCAGGCTCGGCGGGCGGCGCGCTGCAGACCGGGCAGCGGATCGGTGCCGCCGTCGGCACCGCCACGCTCACCGGCATCTTCTACAGCTTGCTGGCGAGCGGAGGCGACTTCCGCCGGGCGGTGGCTTTCGCGGTCGGCGTGGCGAGCGTGTTCGAGATTCTCGCGCTGGTCGTCGGCATCCTCGAATGGCGGACGGACCGCAAGCGGGCCGGGCTCCCGCAGTCGCGGGTCGAACTGCCGTGTCCGGAGCTGCACTGACACCCGTCAGGCGACCCCCAGCGCGTCCTTCAGGAACCGCACCTGCAGCAGGAGCAGGTTCTCCGCCACCACTTCCTGCGGCGTCATGTGCGTGACGCCGGAGAGCGGCAGCACGCTGTGCGGCTTGCCCGCGGCCAGCAGCGCCGAGCTCAGCCGCAGGGTGTGCGCAGCCACGACGTTGTCGTCGGCGAGCCCGTGCACCAGCATCAGCGGCCGGGTGAGCCGTGGTGCGTCCTCGACGACCGACGAGCGTGCGTACGTGTCCGGCTCCTCCTCCGGGTGGCCGAGATAGCGCTCCGTGTAGTGCGTGTCGTAGAGGGCCCAGTCGGTGACGGGCGCACCGGCGACGGCGGCGTGGAAGACGTCGGGACGGCGCAGCACGGCGAGCGCCGACAGGTAGCCGCCGAAGGACCAGCCCCGGATGCCCACGCGCGTGAGGTCCAGGTCCGGGTACTGCTCCGCGACGGCGTGCAGAGCGTCGATCTGGTCCTCCAGCACCGGGCCGGCCAGGTCGCCGCGCACCGCGCGCTCGAACTCCGGGCCCCGCCCGGGTGTGCCGCGGCCGTCGACGACGACCACCGCGAAGCCCTGGTCGGCGAACCA
>DASYES010000270.1:0-3812 GCA_036498885.1 Pseudonocardia sp. | reverse complement strand
CTGCGGGTGGCGCTGCGGGCGTCGTGGGCCAGCTCGTCGCCTGCCTCGTTGATCGCACCGGCCGTCTCAGCACCGGCCTTGGCCACGGCCTTCGACGCGTCACCGCTCACGTCGGTGACCTTGTCGGCGGTGCGCCCGCCGATGCGCTTGCCGGCGCGGGCCACCCGCTCACCGGTGGACCGGGTCTGGGTGGTCACCGTGGCCAGGGCCTTGGTGGCGGCGTCGTGGGCATCGTCGACCAGGCCGTCGACACGCGCGTCGAGCTTCTCCGTGTAGGAGCCGAACGTCGCGAGTGCCTGCTCCACCTGTGGCTGCTTGCGGATACGTCCCCAGGTCTTCTCACCGCGCTTCGCGAAGCCCGCGTAGGCCTGCTCGGCCTGCGCTCGCAGCTCGGCGACGGTCTTGCGCAGCTCCTCGGACGACAGCCGCTGCGGCAGCTCGGCGACGCGGTGCTGCACGTCCTCCGCCTGGGCCGTGGCACGCGTGCGGGCCACGGCGGCACGGGCACGAGCAACCTCGGCCGCCTTGGACACGGCGGAGACGGCGATCTCGCCAGCGCCCAGGACGGCGAACAACGGGGTGCGGGCGACCTCGGCACGCTCGGCGGCGTTCTTGGCGGCCTGCTCGCGGGCCTTACGGACGTCCGCGGCAGTAGGTAGTGACACGGGCATGATGAGCACTCCTCGTCAGGATGGTTCGGTGGTGTGGCCGGGGGCGACGTGCTTGCCGCCCTCCTGCCGGAAGGACTGGTAGATCTCGAGGAGCACCTGCTTCTGGCGCTCCGTCAGGGTCGGATCAGCGAGCACGGCGTCGGTGACGTCGCTCGCCGGCCTTTCGTCGAGAATCCCGGCCTTCACGTACAGGGCCTCCGCGGAGATTCGCAGCCCCTTCGCGATCTGCTGCAGGATCTCGGCCGACGGTTTGCGCAGCCCTCGCTCGATCTGGCTGAGATAGGGGTTGCTGACGCCGGCAGTGCGAGCCAGCTGACGCAGCGACACCTGCGCGCTCTCCCGCTGGCTGCGGATGTAACCGCCGATGTCGTCGACGGCCTGGCCGACGGCCTGGCCCGCCTGTTCGACGACCTGGCCGACATGCTCGACCGCGTGTCCGACGCGCTCCCCGGGCCCGTCCTGTTTCGGGGCCCTCGGTACTGGCACGTCCGATCACCTCCCGTTCGCGCGGCCGACTTTACCCACGAACGCTAGCTGTTGCAAGCACAGCGCTTGCACAGGGCGTGGACTTCGCCACCCGTTCGAGCAGCGGAGACTCGCCATGAGCCGAATTAGGTGTGCTTGCTAAAGACTGCACGCACTGGTCGTCAACTCACCATGTGCGGTCCAGCGGTGACGGAGAGCCACCGACGCTACGAGCCGAACGCCAGCTGACCGACCGTGTAGATGACGAGCCCTGCGAGCGCGCCCACGACCGTGCCGTTGATGCGGATGAACTGCAGGTCGCGTCCCACCTGCAGCTCCACCTTGCGCGAGGTCTCCTCCGCGTCCCAGCGCTCGAC
This sequence comes from Pseudonocardia sp., assembly GCA_036498885.1. Lineage (GTDB taxonomy): Bacteria > Actinomycetota > Actinomycetes > Mycobacteriales > Pseudonocardiaceae > Pseudonocardia. Next base: position 2,299 of record DASYES010000270.1, on the reverse strand, counting down.
GGTCTCGGTGATCAGCGTGGTGATCTCCGCCCGGTAGTGCCGCACGACGTAGCCGGCCGCGTCGGCCAGCCAGCCGTCGACCTTGTCGCGGAGCTCCGTGTCGTTGCTGAGGCGGGTGCCGAGCGCGATGAACCCGTCGCGGACCCGGTTGCGCAGCGCGCTCGACGGGTCGGCGGCGGCGTCGAGGATCATCCCCTTGACCGTGCTCCAGGCCTGGCCGATGAACTTCTGCACGTCCGGATGCCCGATGATCTGGAACTTGATCCGCTCGGCGCGCTCGATGGTCTCCGGGTCGCGCTGCAGGTCCGTGGCGAACTCGACGAGAAACCGGTCGACCGCCTTGCGCAGCGGGTGCTCGGGGTCGGTCTTCACGTTCCACGCGAAGTTCTGCACTTCGAGGTAGACCCGGTCGGCGATGAGGTCGTCGACGAACCTGGGCGACCACGACGGCGCCCTCTCGTGCACGACCCGCAGGACCATGTCGTGGTTGGCCGTGACCCAGTCGTATGCGCGGTCACACACCAGGTCGACCAGGCGCAGGTGGGACCCGTCGGCCAGCACGCCCTCCAGCACGGTGCCGAGGGGCGGCCCGATCGGGCGCTCCAGGAGCTTCGGCACGAGGATCTGCTCGATCACCTCCTGCACGTCCTCGTCGCGCAGCACGGTGACGACGCCGCGGGCGGCTGTGGCGAGCTCGGCGGTGATGCGGGAGGCGTTGGCCTCCTGGCCGATCCACGCACCGACCCGCTGCGACACCTGGACGCGGGCGAGCTTGTCCCGCACAACGTCCTCGGCCAGGAAGTTCTCCCCGACGAAGTCGCCGAGGCTGTCGCCGATCATGTCCTTCTTCGTCGGGATGATTGCGGTGTGCGGGATCGGCAGCCCGAGCGGGCGCCGGAAGAGCGCGGTGACCGCGAACCAGTCGGCCAGCGCGCCCACCATCCCCGCCTCGGCCGTGGCGCGGATGTACCCGATCCACGCCGGGCCGTCGTTGACCTCCCACCAACGGGACACCAGGAAGATGACCGTGGCGAGCAACAGCAGCCCGGTGGCGAATTGCTTCATTCGCCGCAAGTCACGCGCGCGGGTGGCGGCATCGATCCGGCCGAAGCCCAGGCCGACCTCGACGACAGGTCGCGGGAACGAGCCCGCGGGGCGCTTCGCCTCCGGCGCTTCCGATCCGGGGCTCTCCGAGATCTGCACGAACCCATACTGCCTGCCCGACCGCGGTCCCGTTGTCCGGAACTGGGTCTGGCCGGGGCCGATGGTGTTCCACCGACCCCGGCCACGTTCGTGGTGCGGCCGCACAGCAAGGGATCCCCCTAGGAGTTGCCCCCTCGGGCGCCACACCACCGGCGAGTCCGGACCCCCCGGCGCGGCGCGACGAGCCGCGTCAGCGGGGGGTGAGCCGGATGCCGGCTGCGCGGTCCGTCAGAACCGCAGCCCGACCGCCATCGCACCGGCGGGCCGCTGGGCGCCCGGGTGCAACTCACGGTCGGCCCGCCACCGAACGGCGTCGGCGGCGGCATGCACGATCAAACCTGGCGCCGGCACTCGGTAGCCGGTGAGCGCGGGCGCGACTCGCCAGTGCACCCAGCCGTCGGGCACCTGGGACGGCGGCGCCAGCACCGCGGCACCAGCGGTGTGGAGGGCGACGCCTGCGGTCTCGCCCAGCTCCTCCGTGAGCGCGCCACCGATGGCGACCGGGAACCACCACGACCCGGTGGGCGTGGCCGCGACCGGCACGACCGCTCCCGCGGCGCGCAGATGCGCGCAGACCTCGCGCCCACAGGCCGCCGGTACCTCGAGGACATCGAGGGCCGAGCCGGTGATCAATAGGAGCGACGTAGCGGACTCCTCCACCACGGGCCACCCGTGGTCGACGAACTCCAGCGCCGCCGCACGCAGCTCCGCGCCGTACACCGCGCGGTAGCTGTCCCAGCCCGGCATCCTTGACCTCCGATGTTGTGCGAGCACGCCCCGTTGGCGTGTCTCTGTGACGCTCAACACTGAGCATGACGGTTCCGACACGCGTTTCAGAGCCCGTAGCGGCGACCGAGCCCGACGCCGAGACGAGCGGGGGTACCTCTGCGCGTAGGCCGTTCGGCCCTCGTGAACGGCGGGCGACCGGTAGGCGTCGGGGGATCGACGGCTGCTCTGTGTGGAGGCATGTCGCTTGTCGCCGGTTATCGTCGGCCAACGGCTGGAACGATGCTCCGGTGCTGATGATCACCGGTGCGCCGGGCCGTCCACGGCTGCCACGCGGTACTCCATCTCGCGGGCTCGGTGCAGAGCTCGG
>DASYES010000269.1:0-6914 GCA_036498885.1 Pseudonocardia sp. | reverse complement strand
GCAGAAGCTCCATGAGCTCGTTGCGGTAGACGACCTTCGCCGACGTGCACGCCAGGTTGCGGCCCAGCTCGAACCCACTGGTGTCCACCTGACGGGGCCTGCCGGCGTTGTGCACCAGGTCGTCGAGGAAGTTGTGCACGCCCTTGGCGATGCTCCCGCCCGCCGTGTCGAACGCGCGCTTGAGGGCGGCCGGGTTCGTCATGAGGAAGTTCGTCGGGGCGATCGCATCCAGCAACAGGTCAAGAGCCAGCGCGGCCTTGCGTGTCGCCTCTGCTTCCAGCTGCGCCGAGCCCACCACGTCCCGCGCGAAGCGGCAGGACGCGAGGTAGGCCTGCCGGACCGCATAGAACACCGGGTTGGTGTCCCAGGCTGGATCAGCGAATCGGCGGTCCTTCGGGTCGATCGGTAGCGGTGGCTCCGCCTCGCCCCCGACCCAGCGGGTGGCGGAGACCAACGGGATACGCGCCAGGTCCGTGGCTAGCCGGATCGCGGCCAGCGCGGTGTCTCCTGGCTTGGAGAGGCTCGTGCGGACCGCGTGGGTCAGCGCCTCCCCCAAGCCTGCGGCGTCCAGGTCCTCGAACAGTTCGGACTCCGGCCCCAGGACGCTCGCGGCGTGCTCGGCGACGGTGTCGGGCAGTTCTTCGGCCATGTGCCCATCCTCGTGTCCACATTTCCCCTGCGGGTAATCCTCCCGCTGGCCGGGAGCCCGGGCCAGCCCTTGCACCTGCTCCGGCACGACCGCCACGCCCGCGGCAGAACGACGTCTCCGGCCCCCGCGAATACACCACCGGGGAGTTCCTGACCTCGCGATAAGCGGCCCCGGCGGCGCACGCCCTCGACCGCGACCACCCGTGATCTCGCTGACTCGCGCGGACGCCGGACAGCGGCCCTGCCCTGTCCTGCACAGCCCCTGACCTCGGACGAGCCGGGCGCGGCGAGTCGGCGGGAAACTGCACGCGCCGCCGCGCAACGGCGACAGTGATCTCCGTGACGGTGCGCTCGGCGGTCGCTTCTGCCTCGGCGTCAGGACCCGAGCTGCTGCCGGACGGTCTTGAGGAACGCCTCGGAGGTGTCACGCACGAAGTTCGCCTGAGTCGTGGCCAGCGTGGTCGCCCACTCCGCGCCGCTCGCCTTGGCGGCCTGCTCTTCCAGGTCGAGGAGATTATTGAGCATCCCCTCGTAGGCCTCCACCCAGGCGAGCCCGTTCTGCTTCGCCTGCTGGGCCACCTGTTCGCCGAGCTCCCGGACGCGCTGCGTGGCGGCCTCGAGATCGTCGGCACCGTCGGGTGTGGTCATGCTCGTGCCTCCTCTGCATGGACCCGCGCGCGACATGGCCACATGTCGCTGTTCATGAGCGGGTTGATGAGCGTGATGTGTCCATGTCGCGGCGAGCCGCCACGCGCCGGCCGGCGAACCGGGCCAGTTCGCGCGAGAGCCATCCCGCCGACATGACGAGCGGGGCCGCAGCGTCGCCACGCCACGGGCAAGGTCGCGCACCCGCAACTCGATGGCGACAACGACGTCTCCGCCTGCACCGAACGCCGGAGCGGCGACGCCGCACCAGTCCTGGTCGTGCTCGCGGTCGGACCTACCCGGATCCCTTGATCCACCCGCCACGCGGCACCTCCTCGCTCTGCCTCGCGGAGATCAGCTGTCATCGCCGGATGGGATGGCCGAATGCGTACGAATTACGCGTCCACGCATACGGATAGCCACCGGGATCAGGCCGGAAACCTCCACGAGGAAAGCGACGGGAAGCGCCACCCGGCCTACGCCGTTCGGCGCAGTCCCGGGCAACGTCAGGAACCCGACGGCGCCGCACGTGCTCAAGAACACGGACGGCCCGTGCTGGTGAGCCGCGTCGACCCCGGAAATTCGGCATGCTGATCAGTGCGATCAGTTTCCCGACCACCACAGACCCCGTGCGGGCCAGGAGGACTTCGTGGACGATCTCGACAGCGGCACCACCTCGGCACTCCAGCTCACCGAGGAGGGACGACCGGCAGAGGCGGCGGCTGCCATTCGCCGCATCCTGACGACGGTCGGCCCGCCGGACGGCGTCCAGGCCCTGCAGCTGTCCCACACCGAGGACGCCGGCACCCGGCGCTTCGATCTCTACGTCCCCCCGAACCACCCCGGAGGGCGACCGCCGCTGCTGGTGATGCTGCACGGCGGGACGCAGAACGCCGCCGACTTCGCGCTCGGCACGAGGATGAGCCGGCTCGCCGGCGGGCACGAGATGCTCGTCGCCTACCCGGAGCAGTCCCGAGCGGCCAACCAGGGCGGGTACTGGAACTGGTTCTCCGCTGCCGACCAGCGTGCCGGTGCGGGCGAGCCGTCGATACTGGCCGGGATCACCCAACGGATCATCGACGAGTTCGGAGCCGACCCCCGCCGCGTGTACGTGGCCGGGATGTCTGCAGGCGGTGCCATGTCCGCAGTGATGGCTGCGACGTATCCCGGCCTCTACGCGGCCGTCGGCGTGCACTCGGGCTTGGCGTATCGCGCAGCGGACGACGTGAGCTCCGGATTCGCCGCAATGCAGCACGGGGGCACCCTTCATCCGGGTGCCGATCTGCCACTGATCGTCTTCCACGGCGACGCCGACAACGTCGTCGACCCGGTCAACGGCGAGCAACTGGTGGCGGCCCGCCTCGCCGCCACCTCCCGGCCCGCCGCCGCCCCGACGAGCATGCGGGTCGAGGTGGGGGGCCGTCCGAGCACCCGGACCGTGGTGTGCGACGAGGACGACAAGGTCCTCGCGGAGTCGTGGCTCGTGCACGGCCTGGGCCATGCCTGGTCCGGTGGCGACCCGGCAGGCTCGTACGCCGACCCGGACGGACCGGACGCCTCCGCCGAGATGGTGCGATTCTTCCTCGAGCACGCCCGAGACGAGGAGGTGTAGCTGCGGCGGTCACACCCGCCCCGGCCGCCAGCACGAGAGCACGGTGCATAGGCCGATCAGGTGATCGGCGCCCCGCCCGTCACGCCGATCACCTCAGAGGTGACGTAGCTCGACTCCTGGGAGGCCAGGAACACGTAGATGGGTGCAAGCTCTGCAGGTTGCGCGGCACGCCCCAGTGGTGACTGCTTCCCGAACGACTCGAGCTTCTCCTCCGGCATCGTCGCCGGGATCAGCGGTGTCCACACCGGCCCGGGGGCCACCGAGTTCGCCCGGATGCCCTTCTCGGTGAGGTTGTTGCCCAGCCCCTTCGTGAAGTTGACGATCGCGGCCTTGGCCGTGGCGTAGTCCAGGAGGTGCGGCGAAGGGTTGAAGGCTTGCACCGATGAGGTCGTGATGATCGAGGAGCCTTCCGGCATGTGCGGGATCGCCGCCTTGCACAACCAGAACATCGCGTAGACGTTCGTCTTCATCACCCGGTCGAACTGCTCCGTCGTGATGGCGTCGATGCCCCCGTCCTGCGACATCTGGTAGGCGGCGTTGCTCACCAGCACGTCGATCCGGCCGAACTCCTGCACCGCCCGGTCGATCACCGCCTGGCACTGCGCCTCCTCCCGGAGGTCGCCACGCACCGTCACCGCCGTGCGGCCGGCCTCCTCCACCAGGCGCACGGTCTCCAGGGCGTCCTTCTCCTCCGACTCCAGGCAGGAGATGAGCACGTCGGCTCCTTCGCGGGCGAACGCGAGCGCGACGGCCCGGCCGATCCCGGAGTCGCCGCCGGTGATCACGGTCTTCTTGCCCTCCAGACGCCCGGTTCCCCGGTAGGTCTCCTCGCCGTGATCGGGCCGCACGTCCATCTCGTCGGTGCGGCCGGGGTACTCGACGGTCTCGCTGCCGCTCCCCGGGACGTCGTGCTGCTGGCCGGGGTCCTGCTGGGTGAACTGGTCATGGCCCATGGTCGGTCTCCGTTCACGTTGCGGTCTGCCGCAAGGTTCCCGGAAACGAGGATCACAACCCTCGACAGGAGTATGCCGAGATCGCTCAGCAGGGAAGCGTCAGCAACGGCCGCCCGTCGACGGTGCGGATCTGGATGGAGGCGAGCTCGTTGCGCGGGATGGCCGTGGTCCCGACGACGGTGGCCCGGCCGTCGGGGCTGGCGCCCCAGTTGGCCGCCACCTCCGTGCGCCCGTCGCGGGCGGTGGCGTAGGCGCGGTAGCCCGACGCGGGCGGCAGCCCCGTCAGCTCGAGGTGCACCGCGGTGCCCCAGGCGCGCTGGTGCATGCTCCCCGTGCCCACCGCGGTGACACCGGCCATTTCGGCCATCGGGGTGCCCTCCGCGCCGTTCGTGATCAGCTGGGGCAGCGTTCCGGCCAGGACCGCCACGACAGCCGCGGCCGCGGCCGCCATCTTCCAGCGGCGCAACCGGCGTCGCTCTTTCCGCTCGTGCTCCTCGACGGTGGTGAGTGCCCGCGAGAGCAGATCGGGGCTCGGCGTCAGCAGGCGGTCGCGAGCCTCGACAGCGTCGAGACGCGCGAGCATTCCGGGGAGCGGCGCCAGTTCGGCGATCTCGGAGTGGCAGTCTGTGCAGGTGGCGAGGTGCTGCTCGACCGCGGCGCGTTCGGCGGGATCGAGGCTGCCGACGAGATAGGCACCGAGGTCGGTTCTCCGGCACCCGTCCTTCACGACAGCACCCCCATCTCCTCCAGCACGAGCCGCAAGGCGCGCAAGGCATAGTACGTGCGCGATTTGACCGTGCCGGGCGGGATGCCGAGCCGCTGCGCGGCCTCCGCGACCGAGCGTCCTTCGTAGTACGTCTCGACGAGTACCGCGCGGTGGTCGAGAGACAGCCGATCGAGCGCGTCGGCAACCGTCCACCGCTGCACCGCGTTCTCCATGTCATCGGCAGCGGGGGCCGCGCCGAGGGCCCGCTCGTCGGCGACGGTGGTGGGGCGCACGGCATCCGAGCGCCATAGGTCGGTGACGAGGTTGCGAGCCGTGGTGAAGAGCCAGCCGCGCAGCTCATCCGGACCGCGGTTGAGCTGGTGGGCCCGGCGCCAGGCGCGGACGAAGGTCTCCTGCACTACTTCCTCGGCTCTGGCTCTGTCACCGGTGAGCCGCACGACGTAACCGAAGAGCGGCCCGGCGACGTCCTCGTACAACGCACGGACGAACGACTCCGCATGAGCGGTGCTCTGCGACGCGGCCACACACCGGAGAACGAGTGGTGCACGGGGCCAGTTCAGCGCGGCGCATGTGACACCGACCATGTGTATGCAGCGACCATGTAAATGCAGCTCATCCCATTCCCGCAGCCCGAAGCTCGCCCAGGGCCTGCAACGCCAGGTCGAGGAGCTCCTCACCGCCCCGGGCCGCCCACGTGAGGTCGATGAGGATCTCGGTGGCGCCCGCCTCGGCGAGCCCGGCGATGTCATCCACCACCTGTGAGAGCGATCCGTGAAACGGTTGCCGACCAGCGCCGCGCTCCGCGGAGCGGAGCATCACGTTCGCCCGCGGGATCAATTCGAGGCGCTCGGGGTCGCGCCCATACTCCGCCGCGCGATCCCGGATGCGCCTCCACCCCTCCGCCATCACCGCGGGCGGCGTGTCGGCAGGCAGCCAGCCGTCGGCCTTGCGGGCGATCCGCTCGGCCGCCCGTTCCGTGTACCTGCCGCCCAGCAGGACCGGGACCGGCCCCGCCGGTTTCGGCGCCACGAGGGCGTTCTGCACGATCATGTGCGGGTCGCGGTAGTTCACCGGGTCATCCCCCCAGAGCGCGCGGCAGGCGTCGATCGTCTCGTCGAGCCTCTGCCCCCGGTGCACGAAGTCGGCGCCCGCGGCGCCGAACTCGTCGCTCGACCAGCCGGCACCCAGACCGGCGATCAGCCTGCCGCCGCTGGTGACGTCCAGGGTGGCCAGCGCTCGGGCGAGGTGAAGTGAGGGGTGCAACGGGGCGATCAGAACGCTCGTGCCCAGCCGCACCGTCTCGGTCACCGCCGACGCGATCGCGAGGACGGTGAGCGGGTCGGCGCAGCTGCGATAGCCATCGGGCCACGGGCGTGATGTGCCGCCACCCGGTCCCTCGGCGGGCGTGAGCGGGAACAGCACGCGCTCGTAGACCCAGAGGCTGGAATAGCCGGCGCGCTCCCCTCCGCGCGCGATGTGCACGACGTCGTTGCGCATGTCGTAGCGATCGCTGCGCTGTGGAAGGCCCAACCCGAACCTCACGGCTGCTGCCGCTTTCCTACGAGCACGTCCGCTCTGCCTCGGCCCAGCCGGTCGGCGCGCCGGTCGCGTCCGTCCATCGGGGGAAGAGAGCCGCCTGGCCGACCCGAAGCCCTGCGTCGTCCACGAGGTTCCACATCGTCACGTCCTCGATCCAGAACCGGCGCCCGGACTTCGCGATCCGCAGACCCCGGTACCCGGTGGAGAAACCGTTCGTCTCGACGTCGGCGAGCAGTCGGTTGCGGTCGGCCTGTCGGTCCGGTTCGGCGGAGAGCCGGGAACGCAGCCCGGTGAACTCCGTCCAGCCGTACTCGAAACAGCCCTGCGCAGTCCTGTTCGCGTAGACGAACCGTGGGTCCGGATCCGCGTCGTGGGACAGCAGACCGAACGGCGCGTCCTCGTAGAGCCATGCGGCGGCGTTCTCCCGGTCGGCGAGAGGCGTGCCGACGAACCGCTCGTACGAGCGGAGCAACAGCCTGACGAAGCCGGGATCAGTAGGTGACGCGAGATCGAGCACCGCTTCAGCTCCTCACAAGGTCAGGGAGACGCCTGATCTCGGAGAGAGCGGAGCGCTCACGACGGTCAGGTGTCCCTCGATGGCCCCCTGGTCGACCGTAACCCGGCAGCGCCGGGACCGGTGCTGGCGTCGTTGCCCCTGTGCCGACGCAACGGCCGGCGTGCGTCGACAGTTCCCCGTGGTACCAGCGCGAAAGCAGGCCCACCGCCCCGGCCGGTAGAGGCCGGGGCAGCTCGCTGGGGACACGCGGCCACGGGCGTGACCGCCTGCGGG
>DASYES010000268.1:0-2030 GCA_036498885.1 Pseudonocardia sp. | reverse complement strand
CGTCTTGCGACGCCGAGACCAGCGCCGTGGCCCCGCGCAGCACCTCGCGGTAGGTCTCGTCGCTCGCGCCGTCGTGGAACACCAGACGGCCGCCCGGCGCCAGCGCGGTGAGCCGGGCCCGCTCGTCGGGGGAGATCCGGCTCATCAGGTGCAGCTCGTGGCCGGGCAGTGCCGGCATCGCGCTCGCGAGCGTCCCGACGTCCTTGTAGGGCATGAACGAGCCCATGTAGATGAGCGCGCCGGTGCGCGGTGTCCGGGAAAGCTCCGGGCCGGGGTCGGGGGCGTTCGGGACGACGGTCACCGGCCGTCGGGTGAGGCGGTGCCCGGCGACCTGTGAGGCGGTGGCCGCGGACACCGTGACCACCGCGTCGGCCCGGTTGAGCAGCACTCGCTGCGGCCACCACGCGAGGTGGTACAGCCGCCACAGCAGCCGGATCGGGGCGGCGAACTGCGGCGGTGGGGTGGGATGGCGGTAGTAGATGAGGTCGTGCACCGTGAGGACGAGGCTGTAGTTGCGGCCCCAGCTCCCCATCGTCTGCATCGGGGAGAACACCACGTCCGGCTGCAGGCGCCGGATCTGCCGGGCCACCAGCGGCTCGCCGATCCCGGTCGGGCTGCCGATCAGGTGCCAGGGCAGGTCAGAGGGCAGATGCGCGAGCTGGCGCCGGTCGCTCACCAGCAGCTCGATGGTGTCGCCCCTGTCCCCGGTGTCCACGCGAGCTGCGCCGCGCCCGGTGCCGCTGCGAGCTCCGGGGCTCCGCTCGGTGCTGCTGGGCGCTGAACCTGAGCTCCGCTCGGCGTGCAGCCGCGCCAGCGCACCCGCCAGCCCGGCGGTGTATCGGCTGATGCCGTCGTGCCGGTCGATGCGGACGTAGCGGCAGTCGACGAGGATCCTCATGACACCGGCAGGGCGGTCAGGAACGCCGACATCGCCGCCGCGACCGCGTCCGGGGCCTCGTAGTGCGCGAGATGGCCGGTGCCGGGGACCATCGCCAGCCGCGCGTCGGGGAACCGCCCCACAAGCGACCGCTGGGCCGCCGGGGGCGCGATGTCGTCGCGCTCGGCGGCCACCAGCAAGGTCGGGGCGGTGACTTCGCCGGCGAACTCGCCGACGGGGTGGCCCACCGATGCGTGGAAGGCTTCGAGCAGCGTGCGGCGGTCGGCGAACGTGCTGAAGTACCGGTCGTGCTCGGCGTGGATCCAGCGCCGCAGGCCGCGGTCGCCCGTGGTGGCCATGGCGAGGCTCGCCACCCTCGTCATCACGGGGTTGCGCAGCAGTGCCGTGCCCGCGCGCTCGGGCAGCACGGCGGCGAGGTGGTGGTAGAGCACCGTCAGCCGCGTGACCACCACCCGCGGGCCCGCCAGCGCAGACGCCGCGATCGGGTTCACGAGGACCAGGCCGCGCACCGGCGGCACCGGCTCCGCCCCCTCCGACGCCGGTGGCTCGTGGCGGGCGAGCGCGGCGGTGGCCACGATCGAGCCGAAGGAGTGGCCGGCGAGCACGGCGTCGCCTGCCGGCGCGACGGCGGTGAGGAGGTCACGCGCCCATGCGGCGTAGCCCCCGACGTCGTGGGCGTCGTCGGGCAGCGGAGGCGACTGCCCGAACCCCGGCAGATCCGGCACCACGACGCGAGCGCCGGGCAGGTGCGCGACGATCGGCTCCAGCCCGTGGTGATCGCCCCGTAGGCCGTGCAGGAACACGATTTGATGCCCGGCGTCGTCGGCGCCGTAGATCCACAACCGGGTGCGCCCGCCCCGCAGCGCCACCTCGTCCTCCCGCACGGGCACGCCCGCGATCACCGCCGCGTACGGGGAGGGCTCGCTCACCGCGGCAAGTCTAGGGGTCGTTCCCGAATGACATCTCGAGCCTGCGGTAACAGATCAACGGAGGTGAGCTGGAGCGGGCCGAGGTGGATGTCTGCGCGTCTGCGCTTCGCTGGCGGGCGCGCATGTCGCTGGCGTCCGGGTCCACGATCCAGAGCGCCGATCGGCGCCGGCCCTCGCTCAACCGGGGGAGATGTTCTTGTTGT
>DASYES010000267.1:0-4351 GCA_036498885.1 Pseudonocardia sp. | reverse complement strand
CCTTGATCCGGGGGGCGCGTCCGCGGCGAGCGCGGCGACGAGGCTGCCGAGCCGTCCACCGGGAGCCATCGACGCGGCGAGGTCGTCGTCGGTGAGCAGGGTCGGCTCGCCCGGGACGGTCGAGACCCGCCGCGGCGTGTCGGTGATGGGGAACAGCATGGAGAACGGCGTGGCCGGAGGGGGCGGGGGCGCCGACACGGGCCCGGCCCGGCCAGGGCCCGGCGGCAGCGACAGCACCGGCAGCAACATCCGCACCGCGGCCAGCCGCGCCCGCCTGCCGTCGAGTGGCACTCCGTTGACATTGACGAGCAGCTCGTGCACTCCGGTCTCGGCGAGCGCGAGAGTCGAGTCGGGTGCGCCGCGGAGCGGGACGGTGAGCCGGACCGGCATCTGACCCCGTGGTGCGAGCTCCCCGGGAATGGGCGTGAACTGCGGGGTGATGGCGTCGGCTCTCCCGTCGCCGTCCAGCGCGTCGCGCAGCGAGCCCTCCGTCCGAAGCAGGTTGCCGCGCTGCATCCGGATCACCAGGTCGTCGATGGGCTGGTCGCCGGTATTCGTCAATGTGCCGCTAAATGTGAGCGTGGACGGCCCGGTCGAGGTGACCACGCGCGGAGAGAGCTGCGTCAGGTCCAACCGGAGCGGGCCGGCGATGTCGTCCGGCCCCTGCTGGAACGGCTCCGGCACCGATGCGGCCGGACTCGGCGCGGCGTTCGCGGCCGTGGCCCCGGGACCGCCGGGAAGGAGTCCGACGAGTGTCAGGCCTGCCAGGATCAGCCCCGTCAGCGCCAGCGCTGTGAGCACCCGAACCGGGATCGCGACCAGGGTCGCGATCCGTTTCACGCCGTCTCCTCCAACAGCTCCGTGGCCCGCCTGATCAAGCGGCGCTCGTCGGCGTAGGCCAACCGTGATTCGAGCTCGTCGAGTGGCACCCAGGCAACCTCGGAGACCTCGACGTCGGAGTCCGAGAGCTCGCCGCCCAGTGCGCGCAACAGAAAATGATGCACGGTCTTGTGCACGCGCCGATCCTCGGCGACGAACCAGAAGTCGATGGTGCCCAGTGGTGCGACCACGCGGCCGATGATGCCGGTCTCCTCCTCGACCTCTCTCACCGCCGCCTCCTCGGCCGTCTCACCGGCTTCGATATGGCCTTTCGGCAACGACCACAACAGGCGTCCTCGCCGGTCCAGGCGCCCGATCACCGCAGCCGTTCCCGAGGCGGGGTCCACGACCAATCCGCCGGCCGACGTCTCGTCGACAGTCCGCAGCCGCCGCCTCCGGTCCGTGGGGCGGCTCGCTCGGCGCCCCCCGGAACGGCCGCGGGATGTGGACATGCGGCGATCGTATCGACCAGACCGGTTCCGGTGCCCGGCCCAGCGCTTCGAGGACGGCATCCTCGTCGCTGCTCGCAAGGGGGACGCCTACACTGGCCCGCCGTGTCCGCAGCAGCCCTGGCGCCTGGCGCCGTTCCCCCCGATCTTGTGCGCGCCCAGGAGAATGCGGTCGTGGAGATGGTGCGGATCGGGGCCGTCGCCGAGGAGCTCGCCGGCCGCTTCGCGCTGGCCGGGCACCGGCTCTACCTCGTCGGCGGCAGCGTTCGCGACGCCTTGCTCGGTCGCGAGTCAGGCGACCTGGACTTCACCACCGACGCGCGCCCCGACGCGATCCTCGAGATCCTCTCGGGCTGGGCCGAGGCGGTCTGGGACACCGGCATCGCCTTCGGCACGGTCGGTGCACGCCGCCACGGCAGCACCGTCGAGATCACCACGTTCCGCGCGGATGCCTACGACCGAGTCACGCGTAACCCGATCGTGGCCTTCGGCGACAGCATCGAGGACGACCTCGTCCGCCGTGACTTCACCGTCAACGCGATGGCGGTGGAGCTCACCGCGGACGAGCGCCGGTTCATCGATCCGCACGGCGGACTGGCGGCGCTCGCGGCTGGTGTCCTCGACACGCCGGCCACTCCCGAGGAGTCCTTTGCCGACGACCCGCTGCGGATGCTGCGGGCCGCGCGTTTCGTCTCCCAGCTGGGCCTGTCGCCCGCGCCGCGGGTGGTCGCGGCGATGACGGCGATGGCGGGCGAACTCTCCCGGATCACCCGCGAGCGGGTGCAGGTCGAGCTGACCAAGCTGATCTGCGGCGCGCATCCGCGCCGCGCGATCGAGCTGATGGTCGACACGGGCCTCGCCGAGCAGATGCTGCCGGAGGTGCCGGCGATGCGCCTGGCCATCGACGAGCACATGCAGCACAAGGACGTCTACACGCATTCGCTGGTGGTGCTGGAGCAGGCGATCGACCGGGAGGAGCCGGGCAACCCCGACCTCGTGCTCCGTCTCGCCGCGCTGCTGCACGACATCGGCAAGCCCGACACGCGGCGCAAGGAGCCGGACGGGCGGGTCAGCTTCCACCACCACGAGGTGGTCGGCGCCAAGATGGTGCGGCGGCGGCTGCGCGAGCTGCGCTATCCGAAGGCGATCATCGACGACGTCGCCCAGCTGGTGTTCCTGCATCTGCGCTTCCACGGATACGGCAGCGGCGAGTGGACCGACAGTGCGGTGCGTCGCTATGTCGCGGATGCCGGTCCCCTGCTCGACCGGCTGCACAAGCTCGTGCGCTCCGACTCGACCACCCGCAACCGGCGCCGTGCCGCCGCGCTGCAGCGCAGCTACGACTCGCTCGAGGAGCGGATCGCACAGCTGCGCAAGCAGGAGGAGCTCGACGCCATCCGGCCGGACCTGGACGGCAACGCGATCATGGAGCTGCTCGGCATCCCACCGGGCCCGCTCGTCGGCACGGCCTACAAGCACCTGCTCGCGCTGCGCATGGAGCGCGGGCCGGTGTCGCGCGAGGAGGCGGAGGCCGAGCTGCGCGCCTGGGCCGCCGAGAACGGTCTCACCTGATCGCCTGTCAGTTCCGGCGGGTGCGGCGCATCTGCTGGTCGTGCGCCACCAGGCCGAGCACGTAGAGAGCTGCCGCCCCCGCCAGTAGCCACGGGGCATAGCCGTTGGGTGGGCTGAGCAGCGCGGCCGCGGCCACCGCCAGCACGTACCCGACGTTGAAGACGACGTCGTAGAGGGCGAAGACCCGCCCGAGCAGCCCGTCGACCGCCTCGCTCTGAACGGCGGCGTCGGTGCACAGCTTGACGATCTGACCCGTGGCACCGAGCACGAAGGCCGCCGCCAGAACGGCGGGCATGGACAGCAGCGCGGCGAGTGCGAGTTGCGTGAGCGTGGCGACGATCATCGCCACGCGGATCGTGCGGGGGCGACCCCAGCGCCGCACCGTCCACGGCGCGATCAGGGCCGCGGCGCCGAGGCCTGCCGCGGCGAGCAGGACGGCTTCCCCGATGCCCGCCAGCCCGGCGCGGAACGGTCCACTGTCGGTGAACGAGTACCGGAACAGCAGCAGTGTGAGCAGCGTCGTGATGCCGACCGAGAACCGGTGGGCCGCCAACGCCAGGAAGGACGCGGCCACCGAGGGGGTGGCAGCGGTGGCGCGTGCTCCGTCGGCGAGCCCGTGCAGCACGGTGACAGCCGTACGGCGGGCCGGGTCGGTGCGGTCGGGGCCGAGCGCACCACGACGGAACCCGGAGGCCAGCGCGGCGGCGAGCAGCGATCCCGCGACGGCGACCGTGGTCGTGATGGCCGAGCCCGTGTCGTCGGGGCCGACGATCTCGCGGAGCCCGATGGCGCAGGCCCCGCCGATCGCGGTCATGGCGGCACCAACGGTGACCGCGAACGTGTTCGCCTCGACGAGGTGGCAGCGCTCGACGACGTGCGGCAACGCCACCGACAGGCCGGAGTTGACGAACCGGCTGACCCCGGCCACGGCCAGAGCGGCCAGGTAGAGGGCCGGGCCGGTGACACCGGCGAAGACGACGGCGGCGACGACCACGATGAGCACCGCCCGGACGAGGTTGGCCCCCATCAGCACGCGCTTGCGGTCCCAGCGGTCGAGCAGCGCTCCTGCGAACGGGCCGATCAGCGAGTAGGGCAGCAGCAGCACGGCCAGACCGGCCGCGACGGCGAGTGGGTCGGCCTGCCGCTCGGGGTTGAACAGCACCGCTCCGCCCAGCGCGGCCTGGAACACGCCGTCGGCCCATTGTGTGGCGAAACGCACTGCGAAGAGGCGCCGGAGCCCGCGGGTTCGGACGAGTCGGACGAAACCCAGCCGCTCGCTCCCCGCCGTGGCGGGCGTCCCCACGGCGACGGGCGGCGTCGGTCCCGAAGTCGGCACGGGCGAAGGCTACGCGGCCCGCCGGATGCAACGATGGAACCTGTGGTGGACGACCGCTCCGGCTCTGGCAATTCCTCCGGGTCCGAGCCGGCGCCGGGCAGCCTGCTCGTCGCCG